>CAZQIW010000029.1:0-14538 GCA_964593845.1 uncultured Thermodesulfatator sp.
CAGGTAGAATGCGAAACTTCTTAAGAAGAATGTTTGGTATGTAGTTTTAATTTTTTAGATTGTCAAATTTAAAAGAGGTGTTAAAATAGAAAAGCTAAAAATTTTTTTGGAGGAGGGAGAGTAAGGTGCCTGTAAGAATCAGATTAATGAGATTTGGGAGAAGGAAGAGACCTTTTTACAGGGTGGTAGCTGCTGATTCTCGTGCTCCAAGAGATGGAAAGTTTTTAGAGATCCTTGGTTATTATGATCCTTTAAAAGAACCTTATGAATTTAAAGTGGATGTAGATAAAGTAAAAAAATGGCTTGAGAGAGGTGCAGAACCTACAGAAACTGTAAGGGCTTTACTGCGGAAAATAGGGATTAAAGTGGATAGAAAGGCTTAAATACGAATCTGTTAAAAGGGGGTAAGGATGAGTAAGCTCAGAGATCTGGTAGAGCACATTGCTAAGGTGCTGGTGGACAATCCGGATGCTGTTCAGATTAATGAAATTGAGGGAGAACAAACCTCAGTAATTGAATTAAAAGTTGCTAAAGAAGACCTTGGTAAAATTATAGGAAAGGAAGGAAGAACAGCTAAAGCTATAAGAACCATCTTAGGTGCAGCAGGAAGCAAACTCCGTAAAAGAGTGGTTTTAGAAATAATTGAATAGTGCTGGTCCCTATTGCTAAAATATTAACCACTCACGGGATTAAGGGAGAGCTTAAAGTCTCTCCCTTAATTTTTTCTTCTGATGTTTTATTCCAAATAAAAAAATTTTATCTGTCTAAGGATAAAACTCAGGTTTTAGAAGTAGAAAATATTCGTAAAGGTCCTGGTTTTAATATTCTTTTAATCAAATTTAAAAATACAGAATTTGAAGAAGCTCAGGCTCTTATTAATCAAACTCTTTATGCTGAGTTAGAGGATCTTCCAGAGTTAGAAGAAGATGAATTTTACTATTATCAAATCTTAGGGTTTGAAGTAAGGGATAAAAATGGAAAGGTTTGGGGAAAAGTTAAAGAGATTATGCCGATGGGAGAGTATGATCTTATTTTGGTAAAAGGTAAAAAAGGAGAGTTTTATATTCCTCTTGTAGAAGAATATATTGAAGAAATGGATTTTACTTCTGGGGTTATAATTACCAAGGAAATAGAGGCATTAGTAGAAAGTCAAAAACCTTAAAAGTATGTAAAATGCAAATTGATATAATTACCATATTTCCTCAATACTTTGATTCTCCTTTAAAAATTGGTCTTTTAGGAAAAGCAATAGATAGAGGTCTTTTAACTGTAAATCTTTACAATCTCCGTGATTTTACAGAAGATAAACATAAAGTGATAGATGATGAGCCTTTTGGTGGTGGAGAAGGAATGGTTTTTAAACCAGAGCCTCTTTATAAAGCTATTTCTTTTATAAAAGAAAAAGACCCTAAAGCCTGGGTAATTTATCTTTCTCCTCAGGGAGTGCTTTTTAATCAAAAAATTGCAGAAAGACTTTCAAAAAAAGATCATTTAGTTTTAATATGCGGTCGTTATGAAGGAATTGATGAAAGGATCAGAGCAAATTTTATAGACGAAGAGGTCTCTATAGGGGATTATGTGGTTTTTGGAGGAGAAGTAGCAAGTTTAGTTTTAATAGAAGCTGTAGCCAGGCTTATTCCAGGAGTGGTTGGAAAAAAAGACTCTGTGGAAAAGGAATCATTTACAGCAGGTTTATTAAAATATCCCTGTTATACCCGTCCAAGAGAGTTTATGGGTTTGAAAGTTCCAGAAGTTCTTTTAAGTGGAAATCACGCAGAAATAGAACGCTATAGAAGAAAACTTTCTATAGAAGCAACTATAAAAAAAAGACCTTATTTATTTAAAGATGTTACTTTATCTGAGGAAGACAGAGAAATTTTAAATAAGATTTTAGAACAGCAGAGGTTTTATATATTTTTGCTTCACTATCCTGTATATAACAAGAGAAAGGAAGTGGTAGCTTCAGCTATTGCTAATCTGGATCTTCATGATCTTGCCAGAGTAGCAAGAACTTACAGTCTAAAAGGGGTATATATTATTCAGCCTCTTGATGATCAAAGAGAATTAGCTCAGGAGCTTTTAGATTACTGGCTGAAGGGAAGAGGAGCTGAGTATAATCCTTTAAGAAAAGAGGCTTTAAAACTGGTAAAAATTTTTAAAGATCTGGAGGAGGCTATTTCTCAGGTGGAAAAAGAAGAAGGAGAAAAACCAGTTTTACTTGGAACTGATGCCTCACCTAAAAGAAAGTATGTTTCTTGTGAGGAAATAAGAGAGATTCTATGGGAAAAGCCTGTAGCTTTAGTTCTTGGAACAGCCTGGGGACTTTGTGAGGAAGTGTTGGATAAATGTGATTATTTCCTTGAGCCTATATGGGGAAGATTAGATCCTTATAATCATCTTTCTGTGCGTTCAGCTGCCTCTATATTCATAGATCGTTTACTTGGAATTTATAGTTTTTATAAAAAAGTTTCTTCTTCAAAGGGTTAAGTAGGAAAGGATAAAATGGTTTTAAATTAAGTATTCTTTTAACACTTGAGAGGTAGGAGTATTGGCTTTTAGAAATTCAGAAATAGGACCCTGAAAAAGCAGCCTTCCTCCTTTTTCTCCTCCTTCTGGTCCCAGCTCTATAATCCAATCTGCCCATTTAATAAGCTCCAAATTATGTTCTATTACCACTACAGTATGTCCCTTTTCTATTAAACCCTGCAATACACTTACCAGTTTTTCCACATCCTTTATGTGAAGACCTGTAGTGGGTTCATCTAAAATAAAAAGAGTCCCTGCTTTAGAGGATTTTACAAATTCTTTGGCAAGTTTTATTCTTTGAGCCTCTCCTCCTGAAAGAGAAGGGCTTGGCTGCCCAAGAGTAAGATAATCAAGCCCTATTTTGCAAACTGTATCCAGCTTATTGTAAAGTGAAGGAAAGTTTTTAAAAAATTCAGCAGCTTCTAAAAAATCCATATTTAAAACTTCTGCAATGCTTTTTTCTTTAAAAATAACCTCCAAAGTCTCGGGATTGTATCTTTTTCCCTCACAATATTCACAAATCTGATAAACCTCAGGTAAAAATTTAATCTCAACTTTAATATAACCCTGTCCTTTACAATAGGGACATTGCCCTTCAGGAGTATTAAAAGAAAATCTTCCTTCTTTATAACCTCTCTGTCTTGCAAGAGGAGTCTGGGCAAAAATTTTTCTGATATCCGTAAAGGCATTTATATAAGTGGCTGGAGTGGAACGAGGAGTATTTCCTATAGGAGAATGATCCACTAAATAAACTCTCTTTATTTTCTCAAAATTCTTAATCTCTTTTACTCCAATTAATTCAGCCCTTTTATAAGAGCTATCCAAAAGATTTTTCAGGTTTTCAAAAAGCACATCACAAACCAAAGTAGATTTTCCAGAGCCAGAAACTCCTACTACCACTGTCAGAGCATTTAATGGAAAAGATACATCAATATTTTTAAGATTTCTTAAAAATACCTCTTTAAGAATTAAAAATTCTTGTGGTTTTCTCTGCAAACTTTTAATCTGTCTTCTTTTTTTATCTTTTAAGGCTTTTGCAGTCTCAGACTCTTTACAATTTAAAAGCTGAGAAGTCGGACCTGCAAATACTATTTTACCTCCTTTTTTTCCTCCACCTGGTCCCAAATCAACTACAAAATCACTGGCAAGAATGGTATCCTCATCGTGCTCCACTACTATAACAGTATTTCCTTTTTGTTTAAGTTTTTTTAACACCTCTATTAATTTAGCATTATCTCTTGGATGAAGCCCGATAGTTGGTTCATCAAGGATATAAGCAACTCCTGTAAGATTGCTTCCTATCTCAGCAGAAATCCTTACTCTTTTAGCCTCACCAGAAGACAAAGTATCTGCAGACCTTCCTAAGGTAAGATAACCTACTCCTAAATCAATAAGATAGGAAAGGCGAGAGATAATCTCAGAGACAAGACCTTCTGCAAGAAACTTATCTCTTCCCTCCAACTTTAATTTGCCAAGGAAATCTTTAACCTCTTCCAAGCTTAATTCACAAAGTTCAGGAAGTGAAAGTCCATTTATTTTATAGTAAAAAACCTCTTTTTTATATCTGCTGCCTTTACATACAGGACAGATCTCATTTTCTATTTTTCCCAGTCCCTGACAGGCAGGACAGGCACCAATTTTAGAGTTAAAGGCAAAAAGAAGGGGATCAGGCTCAGGAAGGCTTATACCACACTTTATGCAAGCCCTTTTTTTGCTGAATAAAAACTCTTTATCATTTACAACGAGGATAACCTCTCCCTTTCCCTCCTGAAGCCCTTTTAAAAATAGTTCTTTAAAATGTTTATCTTTTAAAAAACTGCTTTCTCCCAGCACAAGCTCTATGGTATGCTCTTTAAACCTGGAAAGACGCGGAATTGGAGGAATTTTATAAAAAGTCCCATCAATTCTTACCTGATGATAACCAGAGCGAAGCACTTTTTCAAAAAGATTTTTATAAATACCCTTCCTATGCTTTACAAGAGGGGCAAGGAAAAAGATTTCCTCCTTTTTACTTTCTTTTTCAAGCAGGTTAAAAGCAATTTCTAAAAGTTCATCCTCAGTATGAGGCTTTAACTCTTCACCACACTTGGGACAATAAGTTTTGCTTATTTTAGAATAAAGTAATCTTAAATAAGGAAGGATTTCTGTTACTGTGCCTACAGTTGAACGAGGGGAAAGCTCGCCTGATCTTTGCTCTAATGCCACAGTAGGAGGAATCCCTGATATAAGATCATAATCAATTTCTTCATAAAGTTTTAAAAACTGCCTTAAATATGCAGGCAGGGTCTCTAAGAATCTTCTCTGTCCTTCTGTAAAAATAACATCAAAAGCTAAGGTAGATTTCCCAGAGCCAGAAACTCCAGTTACTACAATAAAACTTTCTCTTGGTAGATCCAGATTTATATTTTGCAGATTATGATGCCTTATTCCTCTCAGTTTTATGCAGGGATCTTCAAATTTATAGGTTTTTCTTTCTTGAGCCTTACTTTTAAGGTCAAGCCCTTTTAAATACTCTCTTAAATACTTAGCAGTTGGGGTCTCTCCTTTTTTTAGAAAATCTGAAATAAAGCCTTCAAAAAGTAAATATCCACCTTTTTCTCCTCCTTCTGGTCCCAGCTCTATAATCCAGTCTGAGGCTAAAATTACTTCTGGATTGTGTTCTACAATAACAATAGTATGTCCTTCATCTTTAAGGAGTTTTAAAGCAGAGATGAGTTTTTCAGTATCTTTTATATGTAATCCTACAGTAGGCTCATCCAGAAGTAAAATTACTTTTTCTCCTTTTATCTGCGAGAGGACTTCTGCAATTTTTAATCTTTGGGCTTCACCTCCTGAGAGAGTAGATAGAGGCTGCCCGAGTTTTAAATATCCTAAGCCCAATTTTTGTAAGATTTCAAGCCCTTTTTTTATAGGAGTGTGGTTTCCAAAAAATTCCAGAGCAGAATCAACTGTTAAATCCAGTATCTCTGCAATATTTTTACCTCTCCACTTAATTTCAAGCACTTCTTCTCTAAATCTTTTACCTTTACAAACCTCACAGGGAATTATAAGGTCTGATAAGAATTGCATTTCAATCACTTCAAATCCAAGTCCTTTACACTCTGGACATTGAGCAGCCTCAGAGTTAAAAGAAAAAAAGCTTTCAGAATAACCATACTTTTTTGCTAAAGGAGTGCTGGCAAGAAGCTTTCTGATATATGGAAAAATGTTTATATAGGTAGCAACCACAGACCTTGGAGAACGAGCTAAAGGCTCCTGCGTAAGAAAAAGAACCTGAGAAATAGCTTCAGCTCCTTTAATTTCTTTGCAATCTTTAAAAGTCATTTTGTTTTTGCAGGCTGTTAATCCTTTATAAATAATGTCATTTAAAAGAGTAGATTTTCCAGAGCCTGATACTCCTACAATAGAGGTAATAGTTCCTAAAGGGATGGAAAAAGAGATATTTTTAAGATTGTGTTTTTTTGCAGATATAAACTCAAGTTTCTTAGAAACTTTAGATTTAACAGGCTGAAAGGTTCTTTCAGAACAGAGTCTTTTTAAAGACCGAGCAGTAGGAGTGTCTTTTTCAAACAGCTCTTTTGGAGGACCTGCATGTAAAAGATATCCTCCTTTTTCTCCTCCTTCTGGTCCAAGGTCTATTAAAAAATCTGCTTGAGTAATAACTTCTGGATCGTGTTCCACCACCACAACTGTATTATTTTGGGAAACCAAGTTTTCCATAAATTTTAAGATTTTTTCTGTATCCTTGGGATGAAGCCCTGTGGTTGGTTCATCTATCAAATAAAGGGTTTCCACAAGATTAGAAGAAAGAGCACGGGTAAGCAGACACCTGCTTGCTTCTCCTCCTGAAAGGGTTCTGCTTGCACGATTTAAAGTAAGATAAGAAAGCCCAACCTCTTCTAAATAAGATAATCTTTTTAAAATCTCCTTAGCAAGCCTCTCCTCAGCAGCTCCCTTGTTTTTCTTTAAAAAGTCTTCTATAAATTTTTTAGCAGACTCAACTTCCAGGGCATAAAAATCTCCTATGTTTAAATCATTTATAAAGAAATAAAGAGCCTTTGGATTAAATCTGGTGCCTTTACACACAGGACAGGTAATTTCTCTTCTCAATTTAGAAAGAAGAATTCTTATATGAGATTTATATCTTTTACTTTCTAACCAGTCTATAACCTCCTTTAGCCCATACCACTCACCTTCTCCATAAAAAATTTTGGCTTTTATTGCCTCAGGAAGTTTTTCAAAAGGGGTATTAAGAGAAATATTTAAACGCTTAAGATAATCTAAAAGGTCTATTTTAACCTCAAGCATAAAAGGATAGTCAAGAAGAGGAATAGCTCCATCTCTTATAGATTTTTGGGGAAATTTTACTAAGGATTCAAAATCCACCACCAAAAGATTTCCAAATCCTTTACATTCAGGACACGCTCCCTGAGAGGTATTAAAAGAAAAGAGATTGGGAGTTTTTAGAGTCGCCTTAAAACCACAGATAGGGCATACCATTTCTTTGCTATAACATATTTCCTCTCCATAAATGGATCTTACTTTTAAAAAACCCGAAATTTTAAAAGCCTGTTCAATAGTAGAAACAATCTCAGGTAAATCCTTTTCAGAAGGTTTCAATCTGTAAAGAACAATCTCCAGCTCTTCTATCTCTGGAATGTCCTCTATTTCATCAAGCTCACACACTTTACCATTTAAAAATATCCTGCTTAAGCCTGCAGAAAGAAGTCCAATTTTTAAATGCTCAAAACTGGTTTGAACTTTCTGTGGCGCAATTAAATAAATTGGGATTCCTTTAAATTTTTCTATAATCTCCTTAGCAATAGAGTGAGGATCTTTAACCTGAATATATTTTTGGCACACAGGGCACTTTGGAAGGCTTGCTCTATAAAAGAGCATTTTTGTAAAATGGCTGATTTCTGTAAGGGTAGCAACAGTGGAACGGGAAGTTTTAATATAATTCCCCTGAGGGAAAGACAAAGAGGCAGGAATATTATAAATGGCTTTTACCTTAGGTTTAGGAAGCCTTTCAAAATACTGCCTTACATAAGAGGAGAAAGTTTCTAAATATCTTCTTTGCCCTTCTGCATAAAGGGTATCAAAAACTAAGCTTGATTTTCCAGCTCCAGAAACTCCTGTAACTACGATAAGATTATAAAAAGGAAGCTTTAAATCAAATCCTTTTAAATTATTTTGAGAAACCTCAAAAAGTTCAATACACCGATTAAGTTTCTCAAACACTTTGGAGTAATTTTAATCTCCCCTTATTTTTTCCAGTTTCTCCTGAGCTCTTTTACAATCTATACAGAGTGTAGCTTCAGGACGTGCCATGAGCCTTTTTTCATCAATTTCAGCTCCACATATCTCACAGATACCATAAGTTCCTTCTTCAATTTTTTTAAGGGCTTTATCAATCTTTTTAAGAAGTTTCTGTTCTCTATCCCTTAATCTTAATTCAAAAGCAAGATTACTCTCCCTGGAAGCCTGATCAAGGGCATCAGGAAGGGGTCCTGACTCTTCGCTTAATTCTTTTCTTGTTTCCATAACATCTTTTAAAATAGCTTCCTTTTTTTTAAGAAGGAGCTGTTTAAAATACTCAAGTTTTTCCTTATCCATAAAAGCCCCCTTTTAGAGTTTTTCCAGAATAACCTCTTTACTTTTACCTCCGCTTTTATAAACAAGACGAATGTTAGTTATTTTAATACCCTTGTGAAGGGCTTTGCACATGTCATATACTGTAAGAGCTGCTACTGAAACCGCTGTAAGAGCCTCCATCTCTACTCCAGTCTGAGCTATAGCCTTGACTTTACTTGTAATCTCAAGAGCAGACTTTTCTTCCAGAAAATTAAAATCTATATCCACCTTAGTAATAGGGAGAGGATGACACAAAGGTATAAGCTCAGAAGTCTTTTTAGCAGCCATGATACCTGCTATCCTTGCACAGGCTAAAAAATCTCCCTTAGGAAGATCCTGAGCAACAACTTTGGGATATATTTCTTCAGGAAAAAACACCTCAGCCTTGGCTATAGCTACCCTTTCAGAAGATGGTTTGGAAGTAACATCTACCATCTGAATCTGACCATCTCTGGTTAAATGGGTAAACTCCTGCATTATTTACTTCCAAAGATAAATTTTTTCCAGAACCCTTCTTTTTTCTTTTTATTTTTTTGATGAGTTTCCAGCCCATTTTTAAACTCTTTTATTCCCTCAATCTCTGCAAATTTCTTTAAAAGACTTTTTCCTTCTTCAGAAACCTTTTCAGGTAATTCCACCTGAATTTTTAAAATAAGATCTCCTCTTCTTCTGGTTTTGGGATCTGGAAGTCCTTTGTTTTTTATAATTATTTCACTACCAGGCTGAGTTCCACTTGGAATTTCTACTTCTATTTCCTCTCCAAAATAAGGAATTTTTATCCTGTCTCCTAAGATAGCAGAAATAAAGTTTATCTTTAACTGACCTATGATATTGGATTTATCTCTGTAAAAATAGCGATGAGGTTTTATTTTAACCCTGATATAAAGATCGCCTGATCTTCCTCCAAAAAGACCAGCTTCACCCTCCCCAGGAATCCTTAAAATAGTGCCATCTTCAATCCCTGCAGGTATAGTAAGGGTTAAATTTTTCTTCTTCCAGACACGACCAGCACCTTTACAGTGAGGACATTTCTCAATATAAATAGAACCTCTACCCTTACAATCAGGGCAGGTATAACTGATTTTAAAGAAACCTTCTGTATAAGTTACTCTACCTCTTCCCTTACAGGTTTCACAGGTCTTAATGCCTTTTTGTGGATCATATCCCAGCCCACCACAATAATCACAAACCTCTAATTTTTCTACCTCAATGTTTACCTGTTTATCTTCAAAAAGATCCTCTAAATCAAGGACCAGCTCATAAGAAAGATCTGCTCCATCCCTTGGTCTTGTCTCAGATTTTTCTTCAAAAGAAAATCCAAAAAACTCTTCAAAAATATCAGAAAAGGTTTTAAAAATATCACTTACATCTTCAAATCCTCTATAACCTGAGGTCTTTAATCCTGAGTATCCATAGCTATCATAGATAGCTCTTTTTTCTGGATCAGAAAGAACCTCATAAGCCTCAGAAATTTCTTTAAACTTCTCTTCTGCCTCTTTGTTCCCTGGATTTCTATCTGGATGATATTTAAGAGCAAGTTTACGATAAGCTCGCTTTATTTCTTCTTGAGTTGCGTTTCTTGGAACTCCTAAAATAGCATAATAATCTTTATAAGCCATAATTATTTATTGGAAGAACCCCTCTGTTTTAATATCTCAGAAATTTCATAAGGAGAAGTAACCTTTTCTTTTTTATCCAGCTCTTTAATATTTTCAGGAGTTACAAGACCTGCAGCTATTTCTCTTAAAGCTAAAACTATTTCTTTATTATCACACTCAAAAAGAGGCTCAGCTCCATTTCTTAACTGCTTAACTCTTTCTATAGCTAAATGAATTAATTTAAATCTGCTGGGAACCTTTTTCAAACAATCCTCTACAGTTAATCTTGCCATAACGAACCACCTCTTTATTTAATTTTTTAAACTGCTACTACTTCTGTAACTTCAGGCACTTCTCTTTTAAGATATCTTTCAATTCCCATTTTCAGAGTTACAGTAGCCATGGGGCAGGATCCACAAGCTCCTTTTAATTTAACCTTAACTACACCGTCTTCTGTTACATCTACAAGTTCTACATCTCCGCCATCTGCTTGTAACATAGGTCTTACCTTGGCTAAAGCTTGCTCCACAGCTTCTTTAAGCATAAAGGAATCCCCCTTTAAAAAATTTTAAATAAATTTAATACAAAATTTCTTGACAGCAAGGGTCATTTTTCTTAAAATACTTTTTTATCTTAAAAATAAATTGTTATAAAATTTATAAGGAGGTGTTAGTTATGAGAAGTGATAGAGCAAAAAAGGGTATAGAGAGAGCTCCTCATAGATCTTTATTTAAAGCTTCTGGATTTACAGATAATGAATTTAAAAGACCCCTTATAGGAATTGCCAATGCTTACAATGAGATAGTGCCTGGACATGTTCATTTAAGGCAGATAGTTGAGGCTGTTAAAGCAGGAGTTAGAGAGGCTGGAGGAGTTCCTGTAGAATTCGGAGTTATAGGAGTTTGTGATGGAATTGCAATGAATCATGAAGGTATGAAGTATTCCTTGCCGAGCAGAGAGATAATTGCTGATTCTATAGAAATTATGGCTCAGGCTCATGCCTTTGATGGGCTGGTGCTGGTTACAAGTTGCGATAAGATCACTCCTGGAATGCTCATGGCTGCTTTCAGAGTGAATATACCCTCTATTATAATTGCAGGTGGTCCTATGTTAACAGGTCTTTATAAAGGAAAGAAGGTAAATCTTATTTCTGTATTTGAGGCTATTGGAAAGGTAAGAGCAGGAGAGATGAGTGAAGAGGAATTACAGGAGCTTGAGACCTGTGCTTGTCCAACCTGTGGTTCCTGTGCAGGAATGTTTACTGCTAATTCTATGAATTGTCTTTCAGAGGCTATAGGATTGGCTCTTCCTGGAAATGGAACCATTCCTGCAGTTTTTGCAGAGAGGATAAGGCTGGCAAAGGAAACAGGACATAAGATAATGGAACTCGTTAAAAAAAGGCTTACTCCACGAAAAATAGCTACTAAAAAGGCTTTTGAAAATGCTATTGCAGTGGATATGGCTCTGGGATGTTCTACCAATACGGTCTTACATCTCATGGCTATAGCCAAAGAAGCTAAGGTAGATCTGGATTTAAAAACCTTTGATGAGATTTCCAGAAAAACTCCAGTGCTGGCAAAATTGATTCCTGCTGGAGAACATAGTGTGGTGGATCTTCATTTCGCAGGAGGAATTCCTGCTGTAATGAAAGAACTCTCCAAACTTGGAATTATTCACTTAGATGTAAAGACTGTAACAGGAAAAACCCTTAAAGAAAATTTAAAAGATGTTGAAGTATTAAACAGAGAAGTTATAAGATCTGTGGAAGATCCTTATTTTAAAGAAGGTGGAATAGCTATACTTTATGGAACTTTAGCGCCAGAAGGAGCAGTGGTTAAAACCAGTGCTGTAGTTCCCAAAATGCTAAAGCACACAGGACCTGCAAGAGTATTTGATTCTGAAGAAGAGGCTTATGAAGCCATTCTTGGAGGTAAAATCAAACCAGGAGATGTAGTAGTAATTAGATACGAAGGACCAAAAGGTGGACCTGGAATGAGAGAAATGCTTTCTCCTACTTCTGCTATAATCGGTATGGGATTAGGAGATTCTGTAGCCCTTGTTACTGATGGAAGATTTAGTGGAGGAACTCAAGGTGCATGTATCGGGCATGTCTCACCTGAGGCAGCAGAAGGAGGTCCTATTGCATTGGTTAAGGATGGAGATATAATAGAAATAGATATTCCCGCAAGAAAGCTCAACTTAAAGGTTTCTGAAGAAGAACTTCAAAAAAGAAAAAAGAAGGGGAAAGTTAAACAAAAAAAGCTGGAGGGGGTGCTAAAGAAATATTATAAACTGGTTCAATCAGGAGCCAAAGGGGCTACCTTAGAATGAACTTTTTTTCCCTTCTGGGAAGAACTTTTATCCAGTTTATTTATGATTGTGGTGGAATTTTTCTTTTCTTTATAAAAAGTTTTTTCTATTTTTTTACTCCTCCTTTTCGTTTTAGACTTCTTATCAAACATATGGAATTTATTGGTGTTAAATCTTTTTGGGTGGTATTTCTTACTTCTCTTTTTTCTGGAATGGTTACAGCTTATCAGGCTAATATAGCACTGGCAAAAGTAGGGTCTCAGAGTATACTTGGAGGAGTGGTGGCATTAACCCTTACCAGAGAAATGGGACCTGTGCTTACTGCTGTTGTGGTAGTGGCACGAGCAGGTTCTGCTATCTCTGCTGAGCTTGGAAGTATGAGAATTAGTGAGCAGATAGATGCCCTTAAAATTATGGCAATAAACCCTATTCAATACCTTGTAAGTCCAAGACTCTGGGCAGCTATCTTAGTATTACCTCTTTTAACTGCTATTGCTGATTTTGTAGGAATTACAGGGGGTTATGTAGTAGGAACTTTTTTGGTGCACATTGATCCTG
Source organism: uncultured Thermodesulfatator sp. (assembly GCA_964593845.1). Lineage (GTDB taxonomy): Bacteria > Desulfobacterota > Thermodesulfobacteria > Thermodesulfobacteriales > Thermodesulfobacteriaceae > Thermodesulfobacterium. Next base: position 12,627 of record CAZQIW010000029.1, read on the forward strand.
GTCTTTTAACAGCCCGAATGGTAGAAATGGTAGAATTGAAAGACATTATGAGTGGAATTTTAAAATCTATATTTTTTGGAATATTTCTGGTTACAGTGTGTGGTTATAAAGGATATTATGCAAGTGGTGGTGCTGAAGGAGTGGGAAAGGCTACCACTGAAGCAGTAGTAATTTCTATAGTAGGGATTTTAATCTCTGATTATATTTTAACTACCTTATTTTTTTAAATAGCTATGATTACAATAAAAGATTTAAAAAAAAGTTTTAATGGTTTTGAAGTATTGAAAGGGCTTAGTTTAAGCATTCCAGCTAATAAAATAACTTTTATAATGGGACAAAGTGGCACAGGCAAAAGTGTTTTGTTAAAACATATTGTAGGACTTTTAAAGCCTGATAGTGGAGAAATCTGGTTTGAAGGAGAGGATATTACTAAACTCTCAGAAAAGGAATTACGAAAAGTAAGAAAAAAAATAGGCTATCTATTTCAGGAGGGGGCGTTATTTGATTCTATGACAGTTAAGGAAAATGTAATGTTTCCATTAAAAGAGCATTTTAAAATGTCAAAAGCAGAAATGGAAAAAAGAGCCGAAGAGCTTCTTTCTGCAGTTAATCTTCTTGAGGCTCAGAATAAGTATCCTTCTGAACTTTCTGGAGGAATGAGAAAAAGAGCTGCACTTGCAAGAACTTTGGCACTTCAGCCACAAATAATACTATTTGATGAACCTACTACAGGGCTTGATCCTATTTTACAAGTATCTATTATGGAACTTATAAGGGATCTAAAAGAGAAATATAAATTAACATGCATTGTAGTAAGTCATGATGTGGCTTTATCTTTTAAATTTGCAGATTATATTGCTTTTTTATATAAAGGGGTGATTCTTGAGGCAGGAACTCCAGAAGAAATAAAACACTCGCAAAACCTTTTTATTAAAAAATTTATAAAAAGTGCTTTAATATAACTCCACAAGGAGGGAAATAAATATGGCTATAAAAGGCTCTACAGAAATAAAAGTTGGAATATTTGTTTTTATAGGTCTTTTGGCTTTATTTTATTTAACTTTTGAACTGGCTGAAGAGGCTTTTACTCCTAAGGATAGTTATCACATATATGCTGTTTTTGAAAATGTTTCAGGACTTACCAAAGGAGCTAAGATTGAAATGGCAGGAGTTAATTTAGGAAGAGTGGGGAATATAGAGCTTACTCCAGATGGAAAAGCTAAGGTAGAGTTACTTATTTATAAACAGTATAAAATACCTGAAGATGCAGAAGCTGTTATAAAAACTTATGGGGTTCTTGGAGATAAATTTGTGGAGATTAAGGCAGGTAGGTCAAAAAATTATTTAAAACCTGGGGCTAAGATGGTAAAAACTTACAGTCCTGCATCCTTAGAAGACATACTTGCAAAGATAGAACCTGCTTTAGAAGGGCTAAATGAAATTTTTGGCACAAAAGAAGGTAAGACTAATTTTAAAGAATTTATAGCTAATATAAAAGAAACTTCTGAGAACTTTAAAAAGATAACCACAGATATAAAAAAAGGGAAAGGGACTCTTGGTAAACTTCTTATAGATGAAGGTCTTTATAATGAGCTGGTAGTAGTTGTGGAAAATTTAAAAATGTTTACAAAAGAAATGGCAGAAGGTCAAAAAGTAATTACAGAGTTAGTAAAAAATAAAAACCTTTCTCGTGATATTATTCAAACTGTAGCTAATTTAAGGAAAATTTCTGAAGAGCTGGAAAAAGGAGAAGGAACTTTGGGTAAGTTAATGAAAGATGATAGCCTTTATAAAGAACTTAAGACAATTACTATAAATTTGAAAGATCTTACAGACAGGATAAAAAAAGGAGAAGGAACTTTGGGAAAATTGGTATATGATGATAAGATGTATAAAGATTTAGAGGCAATTG
>CAZQIW010000030.1:0-13999 GCA_964593845.1 uncultured Thermodesulfatator sp.
AAGATATATTATTATTTCAAAAATAAGAACAAAATTTTACTTACATTAAAAAATCACCAAAGAAGTTCAAATCCTTAATAAAAAGCTCAGAAAGTTCTCAGTATTAAAAACTTACTTTAAACAATTGAAATTTTTCAAAGTTTCAAAAAACATTTAAGGGAGGCTGACGGGGCTCGAACCCGCAACACCCGGGGCCACAGCCCGGTGCTCTACCAGTTGAGCTACAGCCTCCACTAATTTGGTTTTTATATTAATATATTTTATCAAAAATTCAATAGACCTCTTAAAAATTTTATATTTCTCTCTTTTTCTCTTGAAATATATCGGTTAAGGTTTTACATTTAAGTTACAAAAAAATATAAAAAGGGAGGATTATGAGGGAAGAATTTGAACTTAATGTTCCTGAAGTCTCAGAAGGAGAAATCATAGATGTCCCAGAAGTATTACCCCTTATGGCAATAAGAGATCTTGTTTTATTCCCTTCTATGATGGTTCCTTTATTTGTAGGCAGACCAAAGTCTTTAAAAGCTATAGAAGAATCTTTACAAAAAGATAAGCTTATTGTATTGACTACGCAAAAGGTCTCTCGCATAGAAAATCCTAAACCCAAGGATCTTTACAAAATTGGGACAATAGCTCTTATTTTAAGAACCTTTAATATTTCTGAAAATCGGCTAAAAGCATTTGTTCAGGTGCTATCTCGTGTGGAAATTCAGGAATTTTTACAAACAGATCCTTATTTTAAGGTAAAAATAGAACCATGTAAGGAAAAAGAACCAGAAATTATTACTCCTGAAGTTGAAGCACTAATGCGCACAGTAAGAGAGAATGTAGAAAAACTCTTAGCTTTAAAAGGAACTTTAAATCCTGAAATTTCTTCAATAATTCAGTCTATAGAAGAACCTGGAAGATTGGCTGATTTAATAAGTATTTACTTAAAATTAAAAGTAAAACAGGCTCAAGAATTACTGGAGATTCTTGATGGAGTAGAACGTCTTAAAAAAATTTCTGAAATTCTTATTCAGGAAATAGAGATAACCACTCTTCAGAATAAAATCCAGGCTGAAGCTCAGGAAGAGATAGGCAGATCCCAAAGAGAATATTTTCTCAGAGAACAATTAAGGGCTATTAAAAGAGAACTGGGAGAATTTGATGATATTGAAAGTGAAATAGAGGAATTGCGAAGAAAAATAAAAAAAGCTAAAATGCCCAAGCAGGTAGAAAAAGAGGCTCTAAAGCAATTAAATCGTCTTGAATTTATGCATCCAGATTCTTCTGAAGCCGCTGTAATTAGGAATTATTTAGAATGGTTAATAGAGCTTCCCTGGAAAAAGTCCACTAAAGATAATTTAGATCTAAAGCATGTTAAAAAGATTCTGGATAGAGATCATTATAATCTGGAAAAAGTAAAGGACCGAATTCTTGAATTTCTGGCTGTTAAAAAAATCAATCCCAAATCAAAAGGAGCTATTCTTTGTTTTGTAGGTCCTCCAGGTGTTGGTAAAACCAGCCTGGGAAAATCCATAGCAGAGGCTCTGGGTAGAAAATTTGTAAGAGTAGCTCTTGGTGGAGTTAGAGATGAAGCAGAGATAAGAGGACATAGAAGAACCTATGTTGGTGCTCTTCCAGGGAGAATTATTCAGGGAATTAAACAGGCAGGAGTCAATAATCCTGTTTTTTTACTGGATGAAATAGATAAGCTGTGTAATGATTTTCATGGCGATCCTGCTGCTGCACTTCTTGAGGTGCTTGATCCAGAGCAAAATAAAGAATTTGTGGATCATTACCTGGATGTTCCTTTTGATCTCTCTAAGGTGCTTTTCATTACCACTGCAAATATGACAGAACCTATCCCCAAAGTGCTTTTAGATCGCATGGAGGTTATCTATCTTTCTGGTTATACCTTTAAAGAAAAACTGGAAATAGCAAAAAAACATCTCTTACCCAAGTTACTAAAGGAGCACGGGCTAAAAAAAAGGCAGGTTAAACTTTCCGATAGTGTGATTTTAAAGATCATAGAAGAATATACCTATGAATCAGGAGTTAGAGAACTTGAAAGAAAACTTGCTGCTATTTGTAGAAAAATAGCAAGGAAGATTGCTGAAGGAGAAGAAGGACCTTTTGAAATTACAGAAGAAAATCTCACGGAGTATCTTGGTCCTCCAGAATATATAGAAGAATTAAAACAGGAGGAAGACGAAATAGGAGTAGCCACTGGGCTTGCCTGGACTCCCAATGGAGGAGAGGTTTTGTATGTAGAGGCTGTAACCATGCCTGGAAAAGGTAATCTTATTTTAACTGGACATTTAGGAGATATAATGAAAGAAAGTGCTAAAGCTGCTCTTTCCTATATCCGTTCCAGATGCGAGGAATTAAAGTTAGAACCAGATTTTCATACCAAGTATGATATTCATGTGCATGTTCCCTCTGGAGCTATACCTAAGGATGGACCAAGTGCTGGAGTAACCATAGCTACAGCTATGATCTCAGCTTTGACCAAGAAACCTGTTTCCAAGGATTATGCTATGACAGGAGAAATTACCTTAAGAGGAAAAGTTCTTCCAGTAGGAGGAATTAAAGAAAAGTCCTTAGCTGCTCTAAGAAAAGGAATTAAAAAAGTTCTTATACCTTCTAAAAATGTGAAAGATCTGGAAGAAATCCCAAAAGAATTGAGACAACAGATAGAATTTATATTTATTTCCCACTTGGATGAAGTTATAAAATTAGTGATAAAAAATTAGTTTTTTCTCTTTTCAAATTTGAATTTTTTGTAATAATTATAAAAGTTTATAAAAATAAATAAATATAAAATAGACGATGAAATCCAAAAATAATAGTAATAAAACACATCACAACAAAAAAGGACGGAAGCCTAAGGAAACCCCAGAAAGTAGGAAAAGAGAACTATTAGAAGCTGTAGATGAAAACTGCAATCCTATTACTCTCTTAACTCGTGAAGAAATTCACAAAAAAGGTTATTATCACAAAACTGTTCATATATTTTTGTTTAACAAAAAAGGAGAGGTTTATTTACAAAAAAAGTCTCAGGAGGTAGATGAAAATCCTGGGCTATGGACTTCGTCTGCCTCAGGGCATGTTCTGGCTGGAGAAAGTTTTTTAATCACAGCTCAAAGAGAGCTAAAAGAAGAGCTTTCTATAAAGGTAAAATTGGAAGAAGTTATAAGGGTAAATCCTCCTGAAACCCCTACAAGACAATGTATAGCTCTTTTTGTAGGACATACTAATAAAATTCCCAAACCAAATCCCTTGGAAGTTGAAGAAGGTAGATTCTTCTCTATAGAAGAAGTGGATAAGCTCATTCAAACCAAGCCTGAAATTTTTACTCCTGCTTTTAAGTTTCTCTGGAAGAAGTATTGGTCTTTAGTGACTCAAAAAGAGCTGAAGGGAAAGTAAGACCCTCTCTTTCAATTAAAGTCCTTAAAAGTTCTATATCTCCGTATTTTATGTATTGTGGAATCGGAGCCATAGCCAGTTTGTGTAATTTTTTCTCTTTTTCCTGAGGGGATAAATCCATGCTTAAAATTTCTTTTCTAAGGTATTCCATAAGTTCTATATAAAGTTCGTATTCTTTTCCTATCAACTGCTGGAGTGTTTCTCTAAGTCTTCTTGCAACTGCAGGACTTGCTCCAAAGGTTGAGATAGCTATATTTACCTTTCCTCTTCTTACTACTGAAGGAACAATAAAACTACATAGTTCTGGAACATCAACTACATTGCAAAAAATACGCTTTTCCTCAGCTTCTTTATATACCTCTTTTTGAACCTCTGGATCATTAGTGGCTGCTATTACCAGCCAGGCTCCCTCAAGATCTCCTCTCTGATAACCCCTCTTCTCCCAGCATATTTTACCTTCCTCTGCAAGGATTTTAAGCTTAGCTGTTAACTCAGGGGAAATTACTTTTACCTTTGCTTTAGCCTTTAAAAGACTTTCTACCTTTCTTTCTGCAACCTTGCCACCACCTATTACTATACACAGCTTATTCTCTACATTTAAAAATGCTGCAAAATATTCCTTAGTCAACTTCTCCCCACCCCTCCAGTTTGGATTTCCAAAATTGTGTTGCTCTTGGATAATTTTTAACAAATTCTACATGTAAATAGCCATTTTTCCATTCTTTTTTTTGGATTTCTATATTTACTTTAGCCAAACGAAAGTGAGCAAGCATTGCTAAGTAACTGCTTTCTCTTTTAAATCTAACCTTAAAAACTTCTCTAAAGGGTTTATTTTCTTTAAGCAAGTGTATAAGCTCTTCAAACATATTAGGTCCTAATTTATTATAAACCTCTTCTTTAAATTCTTCAAATTCATAAAGATTTAAAGCCAGCCTGATGAGTCTTAAAGAAATAAAGTGAGGATCCACTTCTCCAAGATAGGGAAAAACCACTCTTAAATCCTCTAAATTAGAAAAAGGAGTTACATACTTTACTCTGGAACCCTCCTCTTCTGGTTTAAAAATAACTCCTTCTCTTCCTTCTTTATGATACCTTACCAAAAGCTCTTTTATCTTTTTATAATCCCTTTCTGGATCAAAGGGACCATGAATTTCAGGAGAATTCAACTGATACTTTTTTAACATCTTGAGCTTTTCCGAACCTTTTACAAATTCTCCACTACCCTTTTTCATAAAATCAAATACGAAATAATTAATATCCTCTTTTATATAAGGAGGAAATTCACTCACAAAGGGATTTTCAGGACCTGCTACTTCTGAGCATACCACAAGCTCAGGATTTTCCTCAAAAAATTCTGGAAGTCTTGGTAAAAAATCCTCCCACCTGTCTGTAGCAAAAGGACAAATATATCCTCTTCTTGTAAAAGCCAAAATTTCATCTCCTATTTTTACTATCCTTACATTATATCCCTCTATCTTTTCCTCTACATAAAAAGGATATTTCAAATACCTTTTTAATCCTGTTTTTAAAACATAAATTCTGGGAATATGAGGATACCCAGGCACAAAAAGACTCTCATTAAAAAAAGTGCCAATAGGATATTTGTAATCTTTGTTAATCCTGAAAAAATTTTTATCTTTCCAGGTAAAAAACAAAATCTTTCCTTTACTGAAAGCTTTTTCCCAATCCTCTAAGGGATATTTTTTTAAATAAGGATTCTTTTTCCAGCAAAACTTAAAATAGTTCTTTATTTCCTTTTCATCTTCTTTCAACTTTAACCTCCCCTTTTTCTTTTATTTCTTTTATTGTAACATTTATCTGTGGAATAAACTGAGGAATAAGCCAGGCTTGAGTAAGAAGGTGCTTGCTAACTTTTGAAACCGTATAGGAAAAGGCTTTTTTATCAGAATTTAAAAGCAAAAGCGATAAAGGAATTAAAAGCTGATCTCCCAGATGCTCTTCTACTTGAGCCTCGGTATTTAAAAATTTTAAAAATTTGTAAACTGCACTTCTGCCCACTTCTTCTGCAGGGTATCCCTTTCTGCCAAGCTCAGTAAATCCTACTCTTTTAACTTCGTCTTTATCTATAGAATATATAAAAACCGCTGTTCCAGGAGATTCTGTTTTTACAATCTCAAGCTGAGTTTCAGCCTGAAATCCATGTTGAGAAAGAAGGGTAAAAGCTGAGTTTGCCTGTCTTTCTAAGATATGCCGAGGTAATTTATCAGAAACTATACTAAAAATAAAAACTTTTTTAGGAGAAAATCCTTTTTCAAATTGAGGAAAAAGAAAATTTTTCCATGGGAAAACTTCTGCTTTTATTATTCCTCCTCCTTTTGGATAAAACCCAGCTTTTTCCATAAAAATTTCTGCCTTGAGTCCAAAATTTTTTACCACAGGTAAAAAAACATGTTTAATGTAATGATAGCACGGACTAAATGGAACATGGGTTCCACCTTTTAAAATCAGGGTTCCTCCTTCTGAAAAAGCAAGAGGATAAAGCAGGGTTTGAAAAAGCAAACCTGTAGAACCAGCAGTTTTTATATCAAACACATAGGTTGTTTTAATGGGAGTTTCCTTAGGAATGAATATAAGTTCCTTGGAATTAAGTTCTGCTCCTTTTATTTCTGCTTTTGAGAGTTCGGCTGCAGCTTTTACACAGGTTAAGTGCTGGGGCTGAAGCCCAGGTTTAGGACGCCCAGCTCTAATATTAATGAGTTTAAAAGGTTTTTTAAAGATTATAGAAAGGGATAGAGCTGTTCTTAAAATCTGCCCTCCTCCTTCTCCGTAAGAACCATCTATTACGATCATTTTTTATTCCTCAAGTTTTTTTATTTCCTCAATCAGAAAGTTTACCAGTTTTTCTACTAAAATTTTACCTTTTTCTTTTGAAGCCTTTAAAGGATTACCCCAAATTCCAGAGGACCAGTATTTTTCTTTTTCTGCCAACACTCTAAACTTCGGAAATTTTGGATAATCTTCAAATCCTTTTCCTTTAACCAGATGGGGTTTAAAATAAAGTATAAAAGAAGCTTCCCATTCTCCTGCATGGGAGTCATTTTCTGGAATTTTTAGCTCTTTTAAAAAGGGAATTAAGAGTTTATAAATGTCTGCTACAAAAAAACGAGTGTCTGGATGAGCCTCAACAAAGGTTTCAGCGCTATCAATAAGATAAGCATTATGTGTTCCACCAGCATGTCCTGAAAGGATAAAAAAGTTTTTAAAACCCTGGCGATAAAATTCTGAAATTATATTTAAAAGCAAGGCTTTTAAAACCTCTCCTCTTATACTGAGGGTGCCTGGTAAGGGTTTTGTGCTTCTGCAGAGTCCATAATAAACAGGTGGAGCTACAAGAACAGGAATTTTCTGAGCTATCACTTTGCAGACCTCATAAATCGTATATAAATCTGTAGCTAAAGGCAAGTGAGGTCCATGGGCTTCAATAGACCCTACAGGAATAATAACAGTCTTTACTTTTTCTTTCAGCCTTTCAAATTCCTCTGAAGTAATTTCCTCCATTAACATATTTACCTCCTCTATTAAATTAGTTTGAAAAAATCCTTAAAATGAATTATATTTAATTTTACTATGAAAAAAAGGGTTTATATTAAAACTTTTGGTTGCCAGATGAATGTAAATGATACGGAGAAAATGTATTGGCTTCTCAGCGATGAATATGAGCCTACTGGAATTCCTGAAGAAGCAGACTTAATTCTCATCAATACATGTTCAGTAAGAGAAAAACCTGAACATAAAGTTTATAGTGAAGCAGGTCGCTATAAAAGTTTAAAAAAGAAAAAACCTGATTTAATTCTTGGTATTACTGGTTGTGTAGCCCAACAGGAAGGAGCCAATCTTTTAAAAAGACTTCCCTATGTGGACCTTGTTCTGGGAACACAGGGTTTTTATTTTATAAAAGAAGCTTTAAAAATCTATCAGAAAACCAAAAAGCCTGTAGTATTAACCGAGCTAAAAGAGGACTTTGAATTTCCTCTTATTCTTAATAAACCAGGAAATTTTCCTCTTAAAGAAAAGCCAGTAACAGCTTTTGTTACTATTATGCAAGGATGCGACAATTTTTGCACTTATTGTATTGTTCCTTATGTAAGAGGAAGGGAAATCAGCAGACCCCCAGAAGAGATTCTTCAGGAAGTTGAACATTTAGTAAAACAAGGGGTAAGAGAAGTAACACTCCTTGGACAAAATGTAAATTCCTATGGTTTGAAAAATAAAAATTACCCTGATTTTCCTGAGCTATTAAATATGGTTTCTCAAATTGAGGGACTCTGGAGAATAAGGTTTACCACAAGCCATCCTAAGGATTTGTCTGACAAACTAATTGAAGTTATGGCAACCAATCCAAAAGTGTGCAAGCATATTCATCTGCCTTTGCAAGCTGGTTCTAACAAAGTGTTAAAGAGAATGAACAGAAAATATACTAAGGAGGAATACTTAGAAAAGGTTGAAAAATTGAAAAAGGCAGTGCCTGAAGTAGCTATTACAGCAGATATAATAGTGGGATTTCCAGGGGAGACAGAAGAGGATTTTAAGGAAACCTTAGAGATGCTTGAAAAAATAAGGTATCATGAAATTTTTTCTTTTAAGTATTCTGATAGACCTTTTACAGCAGCTAAAAGAATGGAGAACAAGGTCCCTGAAAAAGAAAAAGAAAGAAGGCTAAAGATAGTTCATAAAGTGCAAGCCCGGATTACTGAAGAAATTTATAACTCTTATGTAGGAAAAGAAGTGGAAGTGCTTGTTGAAGGAAGAAGTTCTAAAAATTCAGAAATGCTCACAGGAAGAACTTCAACCAATGTAATTGTAAACTTTAAAGCTCCAAGGATGGATTTAAAAGGGGCTTTGGTAAAGGTATTAATTGAAGAAGCAGGAAAACATTCTTTAAAAGGAAAATACTTGGAAACTTTAAAAGTTTAGAAATTTAAAAATTTATTTTGAAGTCAAATTTTCTTTTTTTCCTTCTTTATTTTTAAAATTTTTATTTTATAATTTTCTATTATGGATGGGCATAGTATTTTCCTGTATCTGGCGATTATACTGTTCTTTGCCAGATTATTTGGCACTATCTTTGGAAGGCTGGGTATTCCTCCTGTTCTTGGAGAAATTCTGGTTGGTGTTTTACTGGGCCCAAGTGTCTTTGGGTTAGTTCACATAAACGAAATTATCAGAATTCTTGCTGAAATCGGAATTGTGCTTTTATTATTTCAAGTAGGGTTTGAATCCGATATTAAACAGCTCAAAAAAGTGGGAATATCTGCTTCTATCGTAGCCTGTGTAGGAGCTTTTACTCCCATGCTTTTTGCTACCTTAGTAAGTTATTATTTTTTAAAGATTTCTTTACTTACCTCCCTTTTTATAGGAGGTGCTCTTACTGCTACGAGTATAGGAATTACAGTAAGGGTTCTTGAGGATCTTAAACAAATGAACCAAAGGTTTGCCCAAATTGTTCTTGGAGCAGCTGTGCTTGATGATATTCTGGGAGTAGTAATTTTAGCAGGATTGTATGAATTTGCCCAGCAAGGAGCAATTGAAGTTGAACATCTTATTCGTTTGATTATTTACATAATGACTTTCTTTGTCCTATCTCCTCTTATGGCTCTTTTCCTGGGAAACCTTATTCATTTCCTTTCCAGAAAACTTGGAAGTATAGAATTTATCCCTGCTACCATTCTCTCCTTAGTTTTCTTATTTGCCTTTTTTTCACATGAAGTAGGCTCTCCTGAAATCCTGGGTGCTTTTACTGCGGGACTTGCTTTTTCAGAAAGTTTCACTCCTCCTTTTAATCTTCTTTATAGACTAAATCCTCCAGAGTTTTTTAAAATTTTAAAGTCTAAACTTGCTCTTTCTAACTTTTTTGTCCAGCTTGACAAAATAATGAGAAATAAAATAGAAGAAACCATTATGCCCTTGGTGTGGGTATTAACCCCTATATTTTTTGTTTCAGTAGGATTACAAATGAATTTAAGAGCTATAAACCTTTTTTCCTTAAATTTCTGGTATTTAACTTTTTTAATACTTATAATAGCTATTTTTGGAAAAGTAATCTCAGGATTTTTAATAAAAGGGTCTTTTAGAGAAAAAGTTCTTACAGGTTTTGCTATGCTTCCCAGAGGAGAAGTAGGTCTTATCTTTGCTGAAATAGGAAAAAAAGCCAATATTTATAACGATCTTCTCTATGCTGTAATAATTTTTGTAGTAGCTATAACCACTTTTCTGGCTCCAATTTTCTTAAAACTTATCGTCAAATTTTCTCAATCTGACTAATTCTGTGTCTTATGGGTTGATCGTCCTTTCTGCTAAGAATGGTTTATTTTGTCATTTTTCAAAAATTAAAGAAAACTAAAGAAAAAGTTTAAAAATAAAAGAAAATTTAGAATATAATAAAATAAAAAGTCAAAGAAAATTTGACTTTTGCTTAAAATTTGCTATAATTTGACTCAAATTTTTTCTTCAGAAATTCAATAACGAGAAATACTTCTTTTTTTATACTTAAAACCATTAAAAATTGTATCTTTCAAATTAAAGAGGAGTTTTTTTGAAAGGAGGTGCCGATGGAGAGAAAGATTAATTACATCATAAAGCTGGACCATGTAGATGGTCTTTCTGAAAAGGAAAGACAGGAATTAAAAGAAGTTATAGAAAAATTTGCTTTTAGAACAAATGATTATTATGTTTCTCTTATTGATTGGAATGATCCTGATGATCCTATTAGAAAGATTTCAATCCCTTCAAGAGATGAGCTTGAAGTATGGGGGAAACTTGATGCTTCTAATGAAAAAAAGTATGTAAAAGTGCGTGGACTTGAGCATAAGTATAAAGATACTGTAGTAGTTCTCACTACCAATGTATGTGCCATGTATTGTAGATTCTGTTTTAGAAAAAGACTTTTTATCAATAAGGGAGATGAAATTGCTTTAAATATAGAACAGGACTTAGAGTATATTAGAAAGCATCCAGAGATTAATAATGTTCTTTTAACTGGGGGAGATCCTCTGATTCTTGCTACCTCTAAGCTTGAAAAAATTTTAAAAGAGTTAAACAATATTCCCCATGTGAAAATTGTAAGAATTGGCTCCAAAATACCTGCTTCAAATCCTTATAGAATAATAAATGATTCCTATTTATTGGAACTTTTTGAGTGGTTCAATTCTTCTACAGGGAAAAAACTTTATCTTATGACCCACTTTAATCATCCTAAGGAGATTACGAATGTTGCTAAAAAAGCTATTTCCTTAGTTCAGAAAACTGGAACAATTACTTACAATCAGACTCCGATTTTAAAAGGTATTAATGACAACGCCGAAACTATTAAAACTCTTATTGAAGAACTTTCTTTTATAGGTGTTACTCCTTATTATTTATTTCAGTGCAGACCTGTTGTGGGTAATAAAATGTTTTCCACAAGGATAGAGGATACTATTGACATTATAGAAACTGCAAGAGCCAAAGTTTCTGGGCTTGCTGCTAAGGTAAGGTATGTAATGTCTCATGAAACAGGTAAGATAGAAATTCTCGGAAAAACAAAGGAACACATTTTCTTTAGATACCACAGAGCTGCAGATCCAGAAAATTCTGGAAAGTTTATGGTATTTAAAAGGAATCCAGAGGCTCATTGGTTTGATGACTATACTGAGCTGGTAGCAGAGTATAAAATTAATTAATGAAAAGCCCTTTAGTTAGTGTTATAATTCCGACCTACAACAGGGCTTATATTCTATTTAAGGCTATAGAGAGTGTTTTAAATCAGAGTTTTAAGGATTTAGAATTAATAGTAGTTGATGATGGCTCTACAGATGAAACTCCTTATTTAGTGAGTAAATACCCTCTGATTTATGTAAGGAAACCAAGGAGAGGAGTAGCTCACGCAAGAAATGTAGGAATTAGTAAAGCAAGAGGAGAGTTTATTGCCTTTCTTGATAGTGATGACATTTTTGTTCCAGACAAAATAGAAAAACAGCTTGTATTTTTTGAAAAAAATCCTTCTTATAAGATTGTTCAAACAGATGAAATCTGGTATAAAGAAAACAGAAGAATAAATCCAAAAAAGATTCATCAAAAGGCAGAGGGTTGGTTTTTTGATAGAGCTATTAAGCTCTGTGTGGTTTCCATGTCCACTGTTCTTATAAAAAAAGAGCTTTTTAAAGAAGTGGGGCTTTTTGATGAAGAGTTCTGGGTGTGTGAGGATTATGAATTTTGGTTAAGGGTAGCTTTAAAAACGCCTATGGGGCTTATAAAAGAACCACTTGTAATTAAAAGCGGAGGAAGACCTGATCAGCTCTCAGCTACTAAAGGGCTTGATTATTACCGCACTTTAGCTCTTATAAAACTCTTTAAGAATTATCAAAAAGAATTAAATTTAGAACAAAGGCTCATGCTTTTTGCAGAAGCAAAAAAAAAGTTTAAAATCTTTTATAAAGGAGCTTTAAAACACGGAAACTTAGAAAAGGCTTATAAGCTAAAAAAGGCATTTGAAGAAACCTTTAAGGATTCTGTAATAACTTTTTATAAAAGTTTAACTTAAAAATGCCTGAAAAAGCCCGATTAAGTAAGGAAGAGTGGATAAGTAAAATATTAAGACCTCTTGAATTTGTCTCCAGGAATAATTTTGCTAATCTTTCTAAAACAAAAGGACTTGAAAAAACTTTACTTTTTTTAATCAACCAGGCTCCAGAAGAGGTTTCTTCCCTGCGAAAAAAACTTCTTGAGCTCTGCACAGGTTTAGAGTCCTCTTCTTTTAAAGAAAAAATAGAAAGGATAAAAGGTTTGTTGGAAATAATAAAATCTCTTAAAACTTCTTTTGAAAACAAAGAAGAAGAAAAAGCTGAAGAAGAAGTTGATCTTAAATGGGATATTCCAGAAAAAAAAGTAACTCTTGAGGATTATAGAAAATGTAAAGAAATTCTAAAACAGCCTGTGCAGTATTTAAAAGGGGTTGGTCCTCGGATTGCCAAAAAGCTTGCTAAAAAAGATATTCACACTATAGAAGACCTGTTATTCTTTTTGCCCAGGGATTACGAGGATAGAAGAAAGATAACTCCTATTGGAGAACTTTATGAAGGACAGAGAGCTGTAGTTTTTGGAGAAATTCTTAAAAGTGGAACAGCCTTTTTTTCTAAAAGGAAGGTTTTTGAGGCTTATATTACTGATGGAACGGGTTTTTTAACACTTAAGTGGTTTAACTTTAACGAAAGGATCTGGAGAAACATGCTTGCACCTCACAAAAACATTTATGCTATTGGAGAGGTTTCTCGTTTTGGCAGATCTCTTGAAATGATTCATCCAGAACTAATTGAGGAAGGAGATGAAGAAAAACTGGCTCTGGAAATCGGACATATTGTCCCGATTTATTCTGCGGTGGAAGGGGTGTCTGAAAAGTATCTTAGAAAAATTATAAAAACTGCTATAGAAGAGTATGCTGATTATCTGGACAACTATATTCCTCGGGAAATTCTTAAAAGGAAAAAACTATTACCTTTAAATATAGCCATAAAAAATTTGCATTTTCCTGAAAATCCAGAAGATGTTTGGAAATTAAAGAGGGAAGAGAGCGTTTATCACAAAAGTCTTGCCTTTGATGAGTTTTTCTTTCTTGAGCTTGCTCTTGCTTTAAGAAAAGGAAGAATTGAAAAAGGAAGTGGTATAGCTTTTAATACAAATAGCAAACTGGTAGAGGACTTTTTAAAGAAACTTCCTTTTGAACTTACTTCAGCCCAGAAAAAAGTTATAGAGGAAATTAAAAAAGATATGCAAAAAAATCTTCCTATGAACAGGCTCATTCAGGGAGATGTGGGATGTGGAAAGACTGTGGTTGCTTTTATTGCAGCTTTAATTGCTATAGACAATGGCTATCAGGTAGCTCTTATGGCTCCTACAGAAATTCTTGCAGAACAGCACTATCATAATTTCAGACAATACGCCCAGCTTATGGGAATTAATACTGCTTTGCTTACAGGAGGAATTCCTCCTTCTAAAAAACGAGAAATTTATCATGGACTTGCAACTGGTTATATAAACCTTGTTATAGGAACACATGCCCTTTTTCAGGAAAAAGTTTCTTTTAAAAAACTTGGTCTGGTAATTATTGACGAGCAGCACCGCTTTGGTGTGCTTCAAAGAGCTGCTCTTAGAGAAAAAGCTAAAGGAGTTATTCCTGACACTTTAGTAATGACTGCTACTCCCATTCCAAGAACACTTGCCCTTACTATTTATGGAGATCTGGATCTTTCCATTATAGATGAGATGCCAAGAGGAAGAAAACCCATAATTACCAAACTTTTTCTGGAATACAACAAAAATAAAGCTTACGAATTAGTTAGAGAGGAGCTGGAAAAAGGGCATCAGGCCTATGTAATTCTGCCTCTTATTGAAGAGTCAGAAAAGATGGATTTAAAGGCAGTTACCACCTATGGAGAGTATCTGCAGAAAGAGGTATTTCCAGAGTATAAAGTGGGAATCCTTCATGGGAAAATGAGTTCTTATGAAAAGGAAAAAATTATGCACGAATTTAAAAGGGGGGATATTCAGGTTCTGGTTTCCACCACAGTAGTAGAGGTTGGAGTAGATGTGC
>CAZQIW010000031.1:0-13695 GCA_964593845.1 uncultured Thermodesulfatator sp.
ATTGTAATATCTTCTCTTGTAGGTAAGCTCTTAACCACACCTTTAAAGTTATCTTTATCCAGCTCTAACCAGGAAGGAATTCCTCTTCTTATAACAGTCTCAAGGCTTTCTAAAATTTGTGGATTGTTTCTATATTTCTCTTTAAGCTCAATTACATCTCCTGGCTTCACTAAATAAGAAGGAATATCCACATTTCTTCCATTTACTTTAAAAAATCCATGATTAACATACTGTCTTGCCTGTGCCCTTGATACTGCAAACCCTAATCTATAAACTACATTATCCAACCTTCTCTCCAATAATTGCAAGAGGTTATGACCAGCCTGCCCAGGCATCTTAGTGGCTTTTTCATAATATCTTCTCATCTGTTTCTCAGAAATTCCATATATCCTTTTTACCTTCTGTTTTTCTCTTAAACGAATTCCATAGTCTGAAAGCTTTACTCTTATCTGCTGAGGACCATGCTGTCCAGGAGGATAACTCCTTCTTTCAAAAGGGCACTTATCTGTATAACACCTCTCTCCTTTTAAAAAGAGCTTCATTCCTTCTCTTCTGCAAAGTCTACACCTTGGTCCTGTATATCTACCCACTTCTCTTAACCTCCTTTTCCATAATTTTATTTAATTATACCCTTCTTCTTTTAGGAGGACGGCATCCATCATGTGGAATGGGAGTTACATCTTTAATCAAAGTTATCTTAATACCAGAGCCTTGCAAAGCTCTTAAAGCAGCCTCTCTACCAGGACCAGGACCTTTTACATATACCCAGGCTTCTTTTAAACCATATGCCTGTGCTTTCTTTAAAGCTGACTGCATAGCTAACTGGGCAGCAAAGGGAGTTCCCTTTCTTGTCCCTTTAAAACCCTCTGTTCCCCCACTTGCCCAGGCAATAGTATTACCCTGTCTGTCAGTTATAGTTACTATGGTATTATTAAATGTGGAATGTATATGAATAATACCTTCTGTAACTGTCTTTTTAATCTTCTTTTTTCTGGCTCTTGCCACCTTCTATCCCCCCTTATTTCTTCTTCTTTCTTCTTAAAGATCCAGGTCTTGGACCCTTCCTGGTTCTGGCATTAGATCTTGTCCTCTGACCTCTTACAGGAAGTCCCATCCTGTGCCTCAATCCTCTATAACAACCTATAGCTATAAGTCTCTGAATATTCTGCCTAATCTCTTTTCTCAAATCTCCCTCTACCTTATATTCTTTCTCTATAATCTGTCTCAGCCTATTTAATTCTTCTTCAGTTAAATCCTTAACTTTTTTAAACCAGTCTATTCCAGCCTTAACACAAGCCTTCTGAGCTAAAGTTCTTCCCACGCCAAAAATATAGGTTAATGCTATTTCTACAGGCTTTTTCTCAGGTATGTCAACTCCTGCAATCTTTGGCATACTACATCCCCCTATCCTTGCCTTTGTTTATGTCTGGGATTTTCACAAATAACTCTAACCACTCCCTTTCTTCTTATTATTTTACACTTTCTACACCTTTTCTTTACAGAAGGACTTACCTTCATAATATCTAACCTCCCTTCTTGTAATCTTTTAACCTACCTCTATATACTATACGCCCCCTTGTTAAATCATAAGGCGATAATTCTACCACTACTGAATCTCCTGGCAATATCCTTATATAATGCATTCTCATCTTTCCTGAAATATGAGCCAGTATCTTATTACCTGTCTCAAGCTCCACCCTAAACATAGCATTAGGCAAAGCCTCTACAACCTTACCTTCTAAAAGAATTACATCTTCTTTAGCCATAACCTATATCCTTGATAAGATTTCTGGTCCCTTAGGTGTAATAGCAATAGAATGCTCAAAATGTGCTGCTAAGCTCCTATCTTTTGTAACAGCTGTCCATCCATCTTCTAAAATCTCTACCCTATAGTCTCCTGCAGATACCATAGGCTCTATTGCTAAAACCATCCCTATCTCCAGTTTTGGACCCCTACCAGGTTTGCCATAATTAGGCACCTCTGGAGGCTCATGCAAATTTCTACCCACTCCATGCCCCACAAACTCTCTTATAACATTAAATCCATGCTTTTCTACATGACTCTGAATAGCAAAAGAAATATCTCCTATTCTATTCCCAAAATGAGCTTTTTCAATACCCTTATAAAGAGCTTCCTCAGTTACCTTTAACAATTTCTTTGCCTCTTCACTAATCTCTCCCACTCCCACAGTTAAAGCAGCATCCCCTACATATCCTTCATAAATCACACCAAAATCAAAACTTACTATATCTCCTTCTTTTAATACCCTGTCCTTCCTTGGCATACCATGCACAATTTCTTCATTTATAGAAATACAAAGGGCATAGGGATAACCCCTATACCCTTTAAAAGCTGGCTTAACTCCCTTTTTTTCACAAAGCCTTAAAGCTATTTCTTCAAACTCAAAAGTGCTCTTCCCAGGCTTTACCTCCTCCTTTAAATGAAGGAGGATCTCCATAACTATAGCATTAGCCTTTCGCAATAACTCTATCTCTTTCTGCGTCTTCAATATCGGTCTATTTTTATACCACTGACTATACAATTTTTACTTCTTTTCCAGTATGTTTATTATTTCCTGAGTAATCTCTTCTATACTCTTTGTTCCATCTATTTCAAATAAAACACCCTTATTCTTATAATACTCAATTAAAGGTGCTGTGGACTCATGATAAACCTTTAATCTGTTCCTTACTGTCTCCTCATTATCATCAGGTCTCTGATAAAGCTCTCCTCCACATACATCACATTTACCTTCAACCTTTGGAGGTTTGAATTTTATATGATACATCATTCCGCAATTTTTACAAGTCCTTCTTCCAGTAAGTCTGGTAACCAGTTCATCATCAGGCACTATTAAAGCAAGAACAAACTCTATTTTTCTTCCCATCTCCTCAAGCATCTTATCCAGAGCCTCTGCCTGAGCTACTGTCCTTGGAAATCCATCTAAAATAAAACCTTTCTGAGCATCAGGCTGACTAAGCCTTTCTTTTACCATGCTAAGAATAATCTCATCAGGAACAAGTTGCCCCTTTTCCATATACTCCTTTGCCTTAAGACCAAGCTCTGTTCCCTTGGCTACATGTTCTCTTAACATATCTCCTGTAGAAATCTGAGGAATTCCATACTTTTCTACTAAAATTTTTGCCTGGGTTCCTTTTCCAGCTCCTGGAGGTCCTAAAAATATTATATTCATCTTTCCACCTCCTTATTTGATTTTTATCCTGCTTTGTTTTATAAAGGTCTCATACTGACGAGTAATTAAATGAGCCTCTATCTGAGCTATTATATCCAAAGCAACTCCTACTACAATCAAAAGAGAAGTGCCTCCAAAATAGAAAGGTAAATTCAACTTGCTAATTAAAAAACTGGGAAGAACACAAATAAAAGCTACATACAAAGCACCTATTAAAGTAATCCTTGATAAAACCCTATCTAAAAACTCCTCAGTAGCTCTTCCTGGTCTAATTCCAGGAATAAATCCTCCCCACTTTTTTAAATTATCTGCCACTTCTTTGGGATTAAAAATAATAGCTGTATAAAAATAGCAGAAAAAGATTATAAGCCCTGCAAAAATAATCTCATAAATTACAGCTCCAGGTCTTAAATAAGTGCTTACACTTCTAAATATTCCTACAGGAACAAAATTAGCCAATGTTGCAGGAAACATTAAAATAGCTGAAGCAAAAATCGGAGGAATAACACCTGCTGTATTTACCTTTAAAGGTAAATAACTGGTATGCCCCCCTATTACCTGACGCCCTACTTGCCTACGAGCATGATGAATGGGTATCCTCCTCTGGGCAAGCTCCATAAAACAAGTAAAAGCCAAAATTCCCACCAGTAATCCTAAAATTAATAATAGGTAAAATAAAGAAAATTCCCCAGTCTGAACAAATTTTAAAGTGCGTGCAATAGCTGGAAATATCCCAGCTACAATTCCTGCAAAAATTATCATAGAAATTCCATTTCCTATTCCATGCTCTGTCATCTGCTCACCTAACCACACCAAAAACATACTCCCAGCTGTTAAACTTATCATTGTAGTAAATCTAAAAACCCATCCAGGCTCAATTACAATAGGAACTCCATTAGGAGCAGTCATCCTCTCAAGCCCAAGGGCTATTCCAAAACCCTGAATAACACAAATAGCTACTGTTAAATAGCGAGTATAATAAGCTAATTTTCTTTTTCCCTCAGGTCCCTCCTGATAAAGTTCTTTAATTGAAGGATATA
This sequence comes from uncultured Thermodesulfatator sp., assembly GCA_964593845.1. Classification (GTDB taxonomy): domain Bacteria; phylum Desulfobacterota; class Thermodesulfobacteria; order Thermodesulfobacteriales; family Thermodesulfobacteriaceae; genus Thermodesulfobacterium. The sequence goes on from CAZQIW010000031.1 coordinate 4,235, forward strand.
CCACTGTCATCAATTGCAAAATAATAGAAGCACTAATATAAGGCATTACCCCCAAAGCACAAATAGAAAAACGCCTTAAAGCACCACCTGAAAAAATATCTAAAAACCCAAATAAAGTCCCACTTGCATGCTTAAAAAAACTTACAAAAGCTTCTCCATTAATTCCAGGTGTAGGAATATGAACAGCAAAACGATAAATAGCTAAACCTAAAAAAAGATAAAAAAGTCTGCGTTTTAACTCTGGAATATTTGCTAAATTTAAAAGATTTTCTCTACCATTCACCCTGCAAAAACTCCAAAAATTAAACCTTTATTAACTCTACCTTTCCCCCAGCTTTTTCTATCTTCTCTTTAGCTGTGCGAGAAATAGCATGAACTTTAACAATTAAAGGAATATTAATCTCTCCATCTCCTAAAATTTTTATATACTTGTTCTTACCTTTTACCAATCCCTTCATCTGCAAACTTTCATAATCAACTACATCATTTGGTTGAAATCTCTCTGCAAGTGTTTTTACATTAATCACAGTATATTCTATCTTAAAAGGATTCTTAAAACCTCTCTTAGGTATTCTTCTAATTATAGGAGTCTGTCCTCCCTCAAACCAAGGTGCAATATCAGGAGATTTACGGGCTTTCTGCCCTTTATGTCCTCTACAAGAAGTCTTTCCATGTCCAGAACCGTGTCCTCTTCCTACCCTCTTTTCCCTATGTTTGGAACCAGCAAAAGGTTTTAAATCTGCCAGAGTTATTACCTTATCCATCTATCTCCTCCACCTTTACTAAATGACTTACTTTTCTTATCATTCCTCTAATCATAGGATTGTCTTCTCTTATTACAGTCTGCCCAATCTTTTTTAAACCAAGACCTTTTAAACACTCTCTCTGATTGGGTTTTCTTCCATATCTGCTTCTTATTAAAGTAATCTTTAACTTCTTCATACCCTCATCTCCTTAAGAATTTCTTCCACAGTTTTACCTCTTTTCTTAGCTACATACTCTATACTCTGAAGCTGCGAAAGAGCCTTAAAAGTAGCTTTTACTAAGTTATGAGGGTTACTACTTCCTATACATTTAGTAACAATATCTTTTATACCAGCAGCATCCATAATAGCACGAACAGTTCCACCAGCAATAACTCCTGTTCCAGGTTTTGCAGGCTTTAGTAATATCCGACTTGCTCCAAATTTAGTCATTATAGTATGAGGTATAGTTCCATTAGTAATAGGAACATTTATCATACTTTTTTTAGCTTTTTCTATAGCCTTTCTTATAGCATCAGGAACCTCAGGAGCTTTTCCCAGTCCATAACCAACTCTACCTTTACCATCCCCTACTATAACCAAAGCAGAAAACCTTAATCTCTTTCCACCTTTAGTTACCTTGGTTACCCTGTTTATCTGTATAATCTTTTCAATGAATTCTTCTCCTACCTTAACCAAAGCCCCTACCTCCCTTTAAAATTGTAATCCAGCAGCTCTTGCTGCATCAGCAAGAGCTTTAATTCTACCATGATATTTAAATCCACCTCTATCAAAACAGACCTTAGTAATCCCTTTTTCTAAAGCCTTTTTAGCAATTAATTCTCCTACAGCTCTGGCAACCTCTGTTTTTCCGCCCTTTTTCTTAAGCTCATCTAATTTCTCTCTTATCTCAGGAGAAAGAGAAGAAGCTGCCACTAAGGTATGTCCTATAGTATCATCTATAATTTGAGCATAAATATGCTTACAACTTTTATAAACACTAAGTCTTGGACGCTCAGGAGTCCCAAAAATCTTTTTTCTTACTCTTTTCTTTCTTCTAAGTCTTGCCTCAACTTTTTTCTCTCTTCTTCTTAATTTAGCCATATACTCCACTCCCCTACTTTACTTTTTGGCACCCTTTCCAGCTTTTCCAGCTTTTCTACGAATAACTTCTCCAGTATATCTAATACCCTTTCCTTTATAGGGCTCTGGAGGTCTAAGCCTTCTAATATTAGCAGCAACCTGTCCTACAAGCTCTTTATCAATTCCCTCAACTATCACCCTTACCTGAACCTCTCCACTTCCTTTCTCAGTCTTTGCTGTAATCCCTTCAGGAAGCTTGAAATTAATAGGATGTGAATATCCAAGGTTAAAAACTATTTCCTTTCCTTTTACTTCTGCTCTATAACCTAAACCTACAATATCCAAAGACTTCTTAAATCCCTCAGTAACCCCTATTATCATGTTATTAATCAAAGATCTTGCCAACCCCTGAAAAGCCTTCGCCTTATTTTTTAACTTCTTTCTAACCTCCTCTGGAGTTACTGTAATAGTATCCCCATCAATATTAACTTTAACCATAGGAGGCAATTTTTTTTCTAATTTACCCTTTGGTCCTTCTACCCGAACTATACCTTCATCACTAATCTCAACCTTTACTCCACTGGGTATTTTAATTGGTTTTCTTCCTATACGAGAAAACTCTCCCATAACAACCCACCCCTTTTACCAAATTTCGCAAAGCACTTCACCGCCTACTTTGCGGCGTCTTGCTTCATGATCCGTCATAATTCCCTGAGAAGTAGAAATAATAGCTATACCTAAACCATCTAAAACCCTGGGTAACTCCCTATACCCTTTATAAATCCTTCTTCCAGGCTTACTAACCCTCTTTACTCCAGCTATTACAGGACGTTTATTTTCATCATATTTAAGAATTATCTCAATTTTACCCTGAGGCTTTTCATCAATATACTTAAAATCTTCAATATAACCTTCCTCTTTAAGAATCCTTGCAATCTCTAACTTCATTTTAGAAGCTGGAATAATTACACTTTTATGTCTTGCCATTAAAGCATTCTTTATTCTTATAAGCATATCTGCAATTGGATCGGTCATCATCTCTACATCCCCCTTACCAGCTGGCTTTCCTTACTCCAGGGATTTTACCCTCTGAAGCTAATTTTCTAAAACACATCCTGCACAGACCAAATCTTCTTATATAACCCCTTGCCCTTCCACAAATAGAACAACGGTTCCTTTTTCTTACTTTAAATTTTGGTTCTTTTTTAGCCTTTTCTATTTGGGCTTTTGTAGGCATATAAAACTACCTCCTAAATGGCATTCCTAATTCTTTTAATAACTCATATGCTTCTTCATCAGTTTCAGCAGTAGTTACAATAGTAATACTCATACCCTTTATCTTTTCAACTTTACTGGTATCCACCTCAGGAAAAATAGTATGATCTGTAATTCCCAGAGTATAATTTCCTCTACCATCAAAACCAGATTTAGGAAGTCCCTTAAAATCTTTCATTCTGGGTAAAGCTATATGAATAAGTCTTGCCAGAAAATCATACATTCTATTTTTTCTTAAAGTTACCATTACACCAATAGGCATTCCTTTTCTCAACTTAAAACCTGCTATAGACTTTCTTGCTTTACAAATCTTGGGTTTTTGCCCTGTAATCTGAGCAAGCTCAACTAAAGCCTGATCTATTATCTTGGGATTGGTTACAGCCTCACCTAATCCCATATTTACACATATTTTTTCCAATTTAGGGACTTCATATATGTTTTTATATCCAAATTTCTCCTTTAACTTTGGAACCACCTCAGTTTGATAATACTCTTTAAGCCAACTCATCCCTCTACTCCTTTGCCTCAATTATTTCTCCACATTTTTTACAAACTCTCACCTTAGTTCCATCCTCTAAAAACTTCTTTCCAACCCTAACCCCTCTTTTACATTTTGGACAATAAATCATAAGATTAGAAACATGAATAGGCGCTGGTTTTTCTATTATACCTCCACTGCTGTAAGGAGTAGGCTTCATGTGCTTTTTTACAATATTTACCCCCTCAACTATAGCCCTACCCCTTCTGGGAAAAACCTTTAAAACCTTGCCTATTTTCCCCTTATCTTTACCTGCAATTACTACTACCATATCGTTTTTTCTAATATGAACCTTTGCTTCATGAGGTTTAGGAAGGTTTTTACTAATTCCACGCTTTATCATAAGTTTACCCCTCTTATAAAACTTCAGGAGCTAAGGATATTATTTTCATAAATCCCTTAGCTCTAAGTTCTCTTGCTACAGGACCGAATATACGGGTCCCTATAGGTTCTTTATACTGGTTTATAAGCACTGCTGCATTTTCATCAAATTTTATATGGGTTCCATCAGGTCTGGAAATCTCTTTTTTTGTTCTTACAATCACCGCCTTTACTACATCTCCCTCTTCCACTTTAGAATTAGGCAAAGCCTCCTTTACAGAAGCAACTATAATATCTCCCACTGTTCCATACTTTCTACCAGATCCACCTAAAACACGAATACACATTATCTTTTTAGCACCTGAATTGTCAGCTACATTTAAATAAGTTTGCTGCTGAATCATGCCTCCTCACCCCCTTCGGGAACCTCTTCTAATTCCAGTCTTTTAGCCCTCTCCAATATCTGCCTAACTCTCCACCTTTTTCTACGGGAAAGAGGTCTTGTCTCTTCAATTAAAACCTTATCTCCTATTCTACACTCGTTATTCTCATCATGAGCCATATATTTCTTTCTTCTTTTAATATACTTTCCATACAAAGGATGCTTAACCAGTCTTTCTACCATTACTACTACTGTTTTATCCATTTTATCACTTACAACAATTCCTATAAACTGTTTTCTCCTTCCCATCTTTATCTCCTACCTCTTATCTTATATTAAGTTCTTTTTCTCTAAGAACCGTTAAAACTCTTGCTATATCTCTTTTAACTTGCCTAATTCTCATAGGATTCTCTAATCTATGAATACTCTTCTGAAACCTTAAATTAAACAGTTCCTCTCTTAATTGAGAAAGCTTTTCTTTTAATTCAGGGATGGAGAGTTCTCTTAATTCACGGGCTTTCATTAAAATTCCTCCCTGGTTACAATTTTACATTTAAAAGGCATTTTACTTGCTGCAAGTCTTAAAGCCTCTTTTGCTACTTCCTCAGGCACTCCTGAAATTTCATAAATAATTTTCCCAGGCTTAACCACAGCCACCCATCCTTCCACAGATCCCTTACCTTTACCCATACGGGTTTCAGCAGGTTTCTTAGTAATAGGCTTGTCAGGAAAAACTCTAATCCAAATCTTAGCTCCCTTCTTTGCAGTTCTAACAATAGCTACACGCCCAGCCTCAATCTGCTGAGCAGTTAACCATCCACCCTCTAAAACCTTTAATCCATATTCTCCAAACTCTAAAGTATAACCACTTGTTGCCTTTCCTCTTACCCTACCTTTTTGCTGTTTTCTATATTTGGTCTTCCTTGGTTGAAGTAACATCTCTCCTCACCTCTACCCTTTTTATATTACAACTCTTTCTTGCCCTTCTTTTTCAGGAAGAACCTCTCCTTTAAAAATCCAAACCTTTACACCAATACTACCATACTTGGTAATAGCAGTAGCAAATCCATAATCTATATCAGCTCTAAGAGTAGAAAGAGGAACTCTTCCAACTCTATACCACTCACTTCTTGCAATCTCTGCACCACCTAATCTTCCAGAACACTGAACTTTAACTCCCTGCGCTCCAAATCTCATAACTAAAGCCACAGCCCTTTTCATAGCACGCCTGAAAGAAACTCTTCTTTCTATCTGAGTAGCAATATTCTCTGCTACAAGCTGAGCCTCAAGCTCAGGTCTTCTAACCTCATTAACAAGAACCTCTATTTCTCTATCCTTCAAGAACTTACCCAGCTCCTTCTTTATCTTTTCAATCTCTGCCCCCTTCTTTCCTATTACAATTCCAGGACGGGCAGAGTGGATTATTATCCTAATTTTATTAGCAGCCCTCTCTATCTCTATCCGTGCTATTCCTGCATGAAAATAATTTTCTTTTAAAAACTTTCTTATTAAATAATCCTCATATACATACTTAGGAAACTCAGAAGGTTTCGCTACCCAGCGAGAATCCCAGGTTCTTGTAATCCCTATTCTCAAGCCAATAGGATTAACTTTCTGACCCAAGGCTTACCTCCTTCTCTTACTTTTTTCTTCCATTTCTTCTACTACTACAGTAATATGGCTCATCCTTCTAAGAATTCTGCTTGCCCTTCCCCATCCCCTTGGCCAGATTCTCTTTAAACGAGGACCTTCATTTACATAAGCCTCCACTACATAAAGCTTATCCACATCCATTCCATAATTATTCTCAGCATTAGCTATAGCACTCTCCAGCACTTTCTTAATAATCCTCGCAGCTTTTTTTGGACTAAACTGTAAAATATTTAAAGCCTCATCTACTTTTTTTCCTCTTATTAAATCTATAACCAACCTTGCTTTATAAGGCGAAATTAATACATATTTTGCTGTAGCCCGAGCTTTCATAGGTCTCTCTCCTTTACTTCTTCTTTACTCCTTTAACTTTTCCCTTATCAGCAGGATGACCTTTAAAAGTTCTGGTAGGAGCAAACTCACCCAGCTTATGCCCTACCATATTCTCTGTCACATAAACAGGTATAAACTTATGTCCATTATGCACTGCAAAAGTTAAACCTACCATCTCAGGAATAATGGTAGAACGCCTGCTCCAGGTCTTTATAGGCTTTTTATCACCTGTTTCTCTTGCCTTTAAAACCTTCTTCAATAAATGCTCATCTACAAAAGGACCTTTCTTTTTGGACCTTGGCATCTAATACACCTCCCTCTCAATTAGCCCTTCCTTCTTCTAATAATAAACTTGTCAGAAGGCTTTTTACCACGGGTCTTCAAGCCTTTACACAACCATCCCCATGGAGAACATGGATGTCTTCCTCCATGAGACTTTCCTTCTCCACCACCAAGAGGATGATCCACAGGGTTCATAGCAACACCACGAACATGAGGTCTTCTACCTAACCATCTACTTCTACCAGCCTTACCAAGCACTACATTTTCCCACTCTAAATTACCAACCTGCCCAATAGTTGCTCTACAATCCCCATGAACCTTTCTTATCTCTCCAGAAGGAAGTCTTAATATAACATATTTATCTTCTTTACCAAGTATCTGAGCAAAAGCCCCAGCTGCTCTTGCTAACTGTCCACCTTTCTTAGGTTTTAATTCTACATTATGAACCATTGTTCCAACCGGAATATTCTTTAAAGGTAAAGCATTTCCAACCTTAATTTCCACATTCTCTCCAGACATTACCACATCGCCAACCTTCAACCCAAGAGGAGCTAAAATATATCTCTTCTCTCCATCAGCATACTGAAGAAGAGCAATATTGGCAGATCTATTAGGATCATACTCCAAAGCTATTACCTTGGCTGGAATGTTATCCTTATCTCTCTTAAAATCAATTATACGATAAAGTCTCTTATGCCCACCTCCTCTAAATCTTACAGTAATTCTTCCATAATTATTTCTTCCACCAGTTTTCTTTAAAGGTTCAACTAAACTCTTTTCCGGATCCTTTTTAGCTAACTCTGGATTTACTAAATAGGTCTGAAACCTTCTTCCCGGTGAGGTGGGTTTACATTTTTTTATAGGCATCTTTCTTCACCCCTTATATAGTTTCAAAAAATTCTATAGTCTGTCCCTCTGCTAATCTTACAATAGCTTTTTTTCTAACAGAAGTTTTACCAGGATTCCTAAAACCACCTTTTGGCTTTCCTTTAACTCTTATAGTCTGAACTTTAACCACTTTTACATTAAATAACTGCTCTACCGCTTTTTTTATCTCTATTTTATTGGCTGAAGGATCTACCCAAAAAGAAACCTGGTTATACTTCTCCTTCAGCATCATAGACTTCTCAGTAATAATAGGCGCTAATATTATACTCCTTGGATCCCTCATCTTTTATCTCCTTAACCGTTCCTCAATTTTACTTAAAGCATCTTTTGCCAGAATTAAATTTTCGTGATTTAAAATATCATAAACATTTAATCCTTCAACTGCCAAAACTTTTACTTTGGGTAAATTAGAAGCACTTTTTTCTAAAACCAAATTCCTTTCTGGAACCACTATCAAAGCCTCATTTAATCCAAGAGTATCCAGAAATCCTTTTAAAATCTTGGTCTTAGGTTGATCCTTTACAGGAAAATCTTCTGCTACATAAACCCTGTTTGCTAAAGCACGAGAAGAAAGAGCCATCTTTAAACCAAGTCTTCTTACCTTTTTATTTAACTTAAATTCATAACTCCTTGGCTTTGGTCCGTGAACCACACCTCCACCAACCCACTGAGGAGCTCTTATAGATCCCTGACGAGCCCTTCCAGTGTGTTTCTGTGGCCAAGGTTTCCTTCCTCCTCCTCTAACCTCTCCTCTGGTCTTGGTGCAAGCAGTTCCAGCTCTCCACCTTGCCATCTGCCACCTTACTACTTCATGGAGAAGTCCTACCTTAGGATATACTCCATAAATATCTGCAGGAAGCTCTATATCGCCTATTATATTAGCATTACTATCAATTAACTTAGCTTTTATAGCCTCCATCTTTTAACTCCCCTTTATTTAAAGTAAACCATTACATATCCATTAGTCCATCCAGGAACAGCACCTTTTACCAAAAGCAAATTCTTTTCAGTATCTATATCCACTACAGTTAAATTCTTAATAGTTACAGTTTCATTTCCATAATGTCCTGGCATTTTCTGTCCTTTTATAACCCTTCCTGGAAATGTAGCAGCTCCGCTTGAACCTCTTTTACGATGCACCTTTTTAGCACCATGGCTCATAGGCTGTCTGGAAAAATTCCATCTTTTAATACAACCTGTAAAACCTCTTCCCTTGGTTTTCCCAGTAACATCAACTTTCATTCCCTTCTCTATAGGTAAATCAGCTAAAGAAATATACTGCCCAGGCTTAAACTCTGAAGGATCTTCTATTCTAAACTCTCTTAAAATATAAAACCCTGTATCAAGCCCTGCCTTCAAAAAATGTCCTATCATTGGAAAAGTACACTTAGTTAATTTCTTAGGATCAAATCCTAACTGCACAGCATTATAACCATCTTTTTCCACTGTCTTTACTTGAACAACTGCACAAGGACCTACCTGCAAAACTGTAACAGGGATAACATTTCCCTCTTCATCAAAAATCCTGGTCATACCCAGTTTTTTTCCTATCAAACCTTCAAGTTTCATTTTTATCACTCCCCTACACCTTTATTTCAACTTCTACACCAGCAGGCAACTCAAGCTGCATTAAAGCATCTATAGTCTGTTGCGTAGGCTCCAGAATTTCAATAAGTCTCTTGTGCACCCTTATCTCAAACTGCTCCCTGGAATTTTTATCAATATGCGGAGATCTCAAAACTGTCCACCTACTAATTTTAGTAGGTAAAGGAATAGGACCTACTACTTTTGCACCAGTATCTCTTGCAGTTTGAACTATACTGGCTACAGACTTATCTAAAATTCTATGATCAAAACTTTTTAATTTTATTCTTATTTTCTGTGCGGGTATCATCTCCTAAACCTCACACTCCCTTATTCTATTATTTTTGTAACAACACCAGCTCCAACTGTTCTTCCACCCTCT
>CAZQIW010000032.1:0-13365 GCA_964593845.1 uncultured Thermodesulfatator sp.
TACAGCTTTAGCTGAGAGATCAGTTCCTGTAGAAGATTTATAACCTGTAGAAAAGAAAAATTTTAGAGGATAAACTCCATCAGGAGTTTGAACATACTTGTGGGAAATTATTCTGCTTACTGTAGATTCGTGAAGCTGGATTTCCTCTGCTATGACTCTTAAAGTAAGTGGCTTCAAATATTTTATTCCCTTTTCTAAAAAATCCTTCTGATACTTTAAAATAGCCTCCCCCACCCTATATAGACTGCTGTATCTACTATCAAGAGCTTTTAAAAGGTTTTCTGCATCTCTGAGTTTTTCCCTAAGAAATTGTCTCATTTTAAGAGCCTGCTCTGTTTTTTTTCTAATTTTTAAAAAATCTTTATAATACTCATTCAATTTTATAGAAAAGCTTCTATCCCGCACTACTTCTACCTTCCATTCGTTATCTTCTTTGTAAAAAATAAGATCTGGTTCTATATAAACCGTATTTTCTGAGAAAAAATTACGAGCTGGATAAGGATCAAGCTGCCTGATAACATCAAGAGCTTCTTCAACTTCTTCTTTTTCAAATCCTAATTTCTCAGATAAATAATCTACTCCACGAGGAATTTCTTCCAAATATTTTTCTATAAGAAGCCAGGGGAGACTACCTTCTTTATACCCAAGAAACTCAAGCTGAGCAATTAAACATTCCTTTACATCATAAGAAGCAACTCCTACAGGGTCAAGAAATTTTATAATATTTCTAATTTTTTCTACTCTTTCTTCAGGAACATTTAGTTCCTTAGCTATTTCACCAGGGGAGACTCTCAGATACCCTTTTTCATCAAGATTACCCACAATATATTGAGCAATTTCGTAATCTCTTGCTGGGATCTCTTTAAGACGAACCTGCCACAACAGATAATCCGTAAGTGTCTCCTCGGCTTTTAAGGTTTTTTCCCAGAGTGGTCCTTCTTCTGAAGGAGGTTCAAAAAAATGTAAGCTCTTTTCTATAAATTCTTCATTATTTAAATCTATCTCTTCATTAAGTTTTATCTCCTCTGAACTTTGCCTTTCTCCTTGAGGCACATCTGGAAGATCATTATACTCCAGCTCAAGAAAAGGATTACTCTGCACCTCCTGAAGTAAAAATTCATTCAATTCCAAAGTATTTAATTGCAATATTTTTAAAAGGAGTTTTAGCTGAGGAGTTAAAATTAATTGAGGAGCAATTTTTAGTTGATGTTTTAATTCTATCATTTTATATTACAAACTCTTCACCCAAGTATTTTTGCTTTACCAAAGTATTTTCAAGAATATGCTCAGGTGAACCTTCTCCTATAATTCTTCCATCAGCAATAACATATCCTCTATCGCATATCTTTAAAGTCTCTCTTACATTATGATCCGAAATTAAAAGCCCTATGTTTCTTTCTTTTAAAGTCTGAAAAATCTTTTTTAACTGAGAAATTCCTATAGGATCTATACCTGCAAAGGGCTCATCAAGTAAAATAAACCGTGGTTCTACCAGGAGAGCTCTTACTATTTCCACCTTTCTTTTCTGCCCTCCTGAAAGAGTATAAGCCTTTTGATCAAGTATGTTTTTTAAATTAAATAATTCTATATAATAATCCAACATCTCCTCCAGTTTTTTTCTCTTCTTTTCCATCTTTTCTATAACTATTTTAAAATTCTCCGCCACTGTTAATTTTCTAAAAACTGAGGTTTCCTGAGGTAAATAAATAATACCTTTTTTGGCTCTTTCTGATACATCCAACTCAGTTATATCTTCCTCACCTAAGAAAATCTTTCCCTCATCAGGGGTTAAAAACCCTGCAATCATATAAAAAGAAGTAGTTTTTCCTGCCCCATTAGGACCTAAAAGTCCCACAATCTCTCCAGTGTTTATTTCTATACTAATATCTTTCACCACTTCTTTATTTTTAAAAAATTTTTTTAAACCTTTTGCCCTCAGCATTTTCATCTAAATTGGTTATTTAAAATGCACAGTTGCCTTTACTCGTCCTTGTTCTTTTGCTAAAATTTCACTTCTGTCTTCATTAAAGTAAATAATTACTATGTCTCCTTCTATTAAATTTTTATTATACCATACCTTTGGATTATCTTCTAAAACTAATTTTTCTTCATCTTTAAAATAAACGGCTTTATTTGCATATCCCTTCCAATTGCCTTTTTCTATAGTTACTTTTCCTAAGGCTACTATTTTTTTTACTGTCCTTGTTCCATTTTCACTTGTATAATATACATACATTTTATCACACCAGATTTTAAACTCCGTTCTTTTTGCAAACACATGTCCTGTAAACACAATAAGTCCTTCATTTTCAAAAGCTTCCATTTTGTCAGAAGTAACATTAAGCTCTGCGGCTTTCAGATTAAAGCTAAAAATCAATATCGCAATAACTAAAAAACTCCAGAAACACACAAAATTTTTTTGCATTTTACCTTTAATTGTTTTAATTTTTAGAATTCTTTTATTTATATTTTAAATATAAACCATCTTTTATGTTTCCACAAGGGCTGAGAAATTTAGTGAAAAGGGAGAGCTTGATTTGACGAAAAAAACGGTTTAAAGATCTTTATATAAAAAAAGGGAGGTCCTTAAGGACCTCCCTTTTAAAACTAAGGATCTATTTGTGCTTATTTAGAATTCACTTGGCATAGAAGGAGACTTTTCTTCTTTCTTGGGCTTTTCAGCTACCATAGCTTCAGTTGTTAAGAGTAATCCAGCTACAGAAGCAGCATTCTGCAAAGCACAACGGCTTACTTTCTTAGGATCAATTACTCCAGCTTTTACCAAGTCTTCATACTCACCTGTAGCTGCATTAAATCCTACATTACCTTTTTCAGCCTTTACTTTTTCTACAATTATAGATCCCTCAAACCCAGCATTAGCTGCAATCTGACGAAGTGGAGCTTCTAAGGCTTTCTTAATAATCTCTACTCCATACTTTTCATCTCCCTCAAGTTTGAGCTCCTCAAGAGCAGGTAAGCATCTAATAAAAGCTGTTCCACCTCCAGGAACAATTCCTTCCTCTACAGCAGCCTTGGTAGCATTAAGAGCATCCTCTACTCTGGCTTTCTTTTCTTTCATTTCAGTTTCAGTAGCAGCTCCTACATATATAACAGCTACTCCACCCACTAATTTAGCAAGTCTCTCCTGAAGCTTCTCACGATCATAATCAGATGTTGTTTCTTCAATCTGAGCACGAATCTGTTTAATACGAGCCTCTATGTCTTCTTTCTTACCAGCTCCATCAATAATAGTAGTGGTCTCTTTGGTTATTACTACTCTTCTTGCTCTTCCAAGATCTTTCAACTGAACATTTTCAAGCTTCATTCCAAGCTCTTCAGATACAAAAGTTCCACCAGTTAAGATAGCAATATCCTGTAGCATAGCCTTTCTTCTCTCACCAAATCCAGGAGCTTTAACAGCACAGCACTGTAATACTCCTCTGAGTTTGTTCACTACTAAAGTAGCTAAAGCCTCTCCCTCTACATCTTCAGCAACGATTAATAATGGCTTTCCAGCACGGGCTATCTGTTCAAGCACAGGAAGTAAATCTTTCATAGCACTAATCTTTTTGTCATACACAAGAATATAAGGCTCCTCTAATACACACTCCATCTTTTCTGCATCAGTTACAAAATAAGGAGAAATATATCCACGATCAAACTGCATTCCTTCTACTACTTCTAAGTAGGTCTCAAGTCCCTTAGACTCTTCTACTGTAATAACTCCCTCTTTTCCTACCTTATCCATTGCATCAGCAATGAGATTACCAATAGTCTCATCGTTGTTAGCAGAAATAGTAGCAACCTGAGCTATTTCCTGACGAGACTTGCAGGGCTGAGCAATCTTTTCAAGCTCTTTTACAACGGTATCTACAGCTTTATCAATTCCACGCTTAATAGCCATTGGATTAATTCCAGCAGCTACTAATTTAATTCCTTCCTGGAAAATAGCCTGAGCAAGAACTGTAGCTGTAGTTGTTCCATCTCCAGCAACATCACTGGTCTTAGAAGCAACTTCTTTTACCATCTGAGCGCCCATATTTTCAAACTTATCTTCAAGCTCAATCTCCTTGGCAACTGTTACTCCGTCTTTAGTAATTAAAGGAGAACCAAAAGACCTCTCTAAAATTACATTTCTTCCCTTAGGACCAAGTGTAACTTTTACAGCATCAGCTAATTTGTTTACACCAGCTAAAATTTTCTCTCTGGTGTTAGCTCCATAAATAATTTCCTTGGCAGCCATACTCCTTCACCTCCTTTAAAAATTTTGTTTCTTCAATTTTTCTTAATTTTATTAAAGAAACTTACTCCTCAATAATGGCTAAAACATCATCCTCTCTCATTATTAAGTATTCCTCACCCTTAATTTTAATTTCTGTTCCTGCGTATTTGCTGAAAAGAATTTTGTCTCCTTCTTTAACTGTTAAAGGCTGTTTCTGTCCATTTTCTAAAATTCTTCCCTCACCTACTGCTATTACTTTTCCCATAATAGGTTTTTCCTTAGCTGTATCAGGGATAATAATTCCAGACTCAGTTCTCTCTTCTTCTTCAATGCGTTGAACCAAAATGCGGTCATATAAAGGTCTGATCTTCATACCGCCACCTCCTTCCTTGATTTAGTTTTTTATACTGGTGGTTTAAATTACAAGTGAAAAAGTAATCATTAGTTTTTAAAAGACAAGGGGGAGATTTTTTAATTTTTTAAAAATTTTAATACCTGATCAACAAGAATTACCGAGGATTCTGAAGTATTGAGGATTAAAAGAGGTTCACATTCTGTGGGCTCTTCAAACTTTTTCTTCTGAGAAAGGTATATATCCCAAAGTGCATCTGAATAACTATCTTCTTCTTTTCTTTTAAAAATACGCTCTTTTACCACCTCATCTTCTGCCTGGCACCAGATCCAGTATATTTTTGCTTTTACCCCTTTAAGCCCTTCTATTATCCACTGCCTATATACTTTTTCTTTAAAAGTAGCATCTAAAATTACATCTCTTCCATAAGTCAGTTCTTCCCTTGCAAGCTCCGCCATTTTTTTATAAGTTTTTTCTGTTATTTCAGGAGTATAGATACCTTTTTCAAACTCTGCATAATAGTGCTTTGTAGGATCCAGATTAAGCAGTTTTTTTCTCACAATATCAGAAGCTATATATACTGCTGGTCTTTTCTTTAAAAGAGCTTGAGCTAAATAAGTTTTTCCTGTTCCTGAAAGCCCCATAAAAATTATTACCTTGGGAATACCCCCTGCATATAAATAGGCAAGATCAAAATACTTCTGAGCTGATTCTAAAAAGTTTTTCTTTTGCTCCTCTGAAATTCCAGAAGAGGCATAGGTAAAACACCCAATTTTACCTCGCACATAGGCTCTGTAGCACTTATAAAAGTTTAAAAGCTCTTTTATATCCCTATCTCCACTTTTTTCTATATAGGTTGTCACAAAATAGTCTGAAAGAGTTTTATACCGATGGTAATCAAGATCCATAGCTAAAAAAGCTATATCCGAACATACATCTCCACATCTAAATCTCTCATTAAATTCTATACAGTCAAAAATGTAAACTTTTTTTAAGTCATCAAAGCAAATATTAGCAGAATAAAGATCTCCGTGTCCATCCCGTATAAAACCTTCTTTTATCCTTTTTTCAAAAAGTGGTTTATTTTCCTGAAAAAACTTTTCGTTATACTCTACAAGATAGTTATATTTATCTTCTGTTAAAGCTATCCCAACGAAATCTTTGGTTTGTTCAAAATTTTCATCTATGTTGTATTTTACAGTTTCTATCTTTCCGTAAACATTAACCTTTTCTCCTGTTTCTGCATTTTTATAAAAAGGCACAAGCACATCCACTATTAAGTCTATATGTCTTTCTGTAACCTCTCCTTTTTTAAGAAGCTCTGTCATTATGCCTTTTTCTGGAAGTCTTCTCATTTTTACAGCATATTCCACAACCTCTCCCTTTCCTTCAAATCTAAACTTTTCTCCTTCCTTATTTACAGGAACCACCCCTAAGTAAAGATCAGGACAAAGCCTTTTATTAAGCTGAACCTCCCTTTCACAAAAATATTTTCTCTTTTCCAGAGTTGTGAAATCAAGGAAACCAAAATTAACTGGTTTTTTTATTTTATATACATAGCTATCAGTAATAAATACATAAGAAATATGAGTTTGAACAACCCTTAGGTCTTTTACAGGAAAGGGAAAGGAATCAGGAGTAATCACTGTGTCCCACTGAATTGCAGCCATTTTCTCCCACCTTTTTACATTTTTTTTACATTTTAGCATACTTTTTACCTTCGTCAAAAAATTTCACTTCCAAAAGTGGAAAAAAGGTAATGGAAAAAGGTAAAAGTTGACTTTTTTGAATTCCGACTTAACATATTAAAAATAAGGCAGAAAAGTTAGTGGAGAAAGGAGGGGGTTTTAATATGAAAATTAAAATGGTTCTTCAGGGAATAGCTATGGATCCTATGTCCAATAGTCCGGTAATGTTATTAAAGGAAGCTGAAGGAGATAGAATATTACCTATATGGATTGGAATCCTTGAGGCAACTTCTATAGCAGCCAAACTTGAAAATATTCAGTTTCCCAGACCTTTAACCCATGATTTAATGAAAAATATTTTTGATTTTTTAGGAGTAAAAGTTCCCAAAATTGAAATTGTTGATTTAAAAGATAATACCTATTATGCTATTGTAACCTTAGATATAGAAGGAAAAACTTTTGATATTGATGCCAGACCAAGTGATGCAGTGGCTTTGGCTTTAAGAACAGGTGCTGAAATTTTTGTAAATGAAGAAGTTCTGCAAAAGAGTCAGCTCTATTCAGAAGCTCCAGTAAGTGAGAAAGAAGGAGAAATGGTGGTAACCACAGAAAAAGATAAGGAAAAATTAAAAGAAATTTTAGAGCAAATTGATCCTAAGTTTTTCAAATATAAAATGTAAGGAATCCGGCGGTGATAGATTTTCACTGTCATTCTGTTTTTAGTGACGGAGAGCTTATTCCTGCTGAGATATGGAGAAGGGTTCAGGCTTTAGGCTATGAAGCTATTGCCATTACAGATCATGCTGATCACTCAAATTTTGAGTTTATTATAAATAATCTTTTAAAAATTAAAAAAGCTTTTGCAGGACTTAAGCCCCGTCTTATAGCAGGCATAGAAATCACTCATGTTCCCCCTGATCTAATTCCTGAACTAATTAAAGAGTGCAGAAAGGCAGGAGCAGAAATTGTGGTGGTGCATGGAGAAACCATCGTGGAACCCGTGGCAGAAGGCACCAATCTTGCTGCTATTCTGGGAGGAGCAGATATTCTGGCTCATCCTGGACTTATAAAAGAAGAAGAAGTGAAACTTGCTGCTGAAAAAGGAGTATTTTTAGAAATCTCTGGAAGAAAGGGGCATTCCTTTACCAATGGGCATGTGGTAAAATTAGCAAAAAAATACGGAGCAAATCTGGTGATAAACTCTGATGCTCACAGCCCTTCAGATCTTCTTTCTAAAGAACTTGCCTTTAAAATAGCGCTGGGGGCAGGTCTTACCCCTGAAGAAGTTGAGAAAATATGGGAGATAAGCAAGAAACGCTTTCTTTAAAAAATGCTCTTTTTTCTTTAAAAGAACTTTTTAAATCCAAAGGCTATCCTGAAAATCTGTTTCTTGAAAATCAGCCCATATCTTTTTCCTATAATACTCTAAATTTTACTCTGGAAATACCTTTAATCATAAAGAAAAACCAGCAGGTGTATTTTTTAGTGGATTATAAACCTCAGGAAAGGCTGAGTTTTTTTGAAAGAGGAATTTTGGCTTTAGCCAGGCTCTTTTTTTCACCCTTACCCTATTTTGGACTGGTTACCAATCTTAAAACCTTTGCCCTTATTGATCTTTATGAGTTTAAAGTTACTAAGGGAACTGCTGATCTCATTCCAGATTATCAAAGCCTTCTTCTTTATCAGCCATCTCAACCTAAAGCCTTTAAACCAGAGTTAGAAAAAAAGATCCTTGCTATTTACCTAAGTGGTGGTTGAAATTCTAAAACATGCAGGCTATAAAACCCTGTAAGGGTTATTATTATGTGTATTCCCTTTGTCTTATTACTTCAAACACAGCAATAGCTGTGGCTACAGAAACATTTAAACTTTCTATTTTTCCTCTCATAGGAATTTTTGCTAAAAAATCGCAGGCTTCTAAAATAGTTTTTCTTATACCCCGTCCTTCATTACCTACAATTAGAGCAAGAGGAATTTTAAGATCAAGCTGGTATAATACGGTATCCGTTTTGTGAGTCAATCCTACAATCCACAAATTTTTTTCTTTAAAAAAAGAAATAGCATGTTTAAGATTAGTTACCTTGGCTATAGGAAGATTAAAAACAGAGCCAGAAGACACTTTAATTACTGTTTCTGTAATCTCACAGCTTCTCATCTTTGGAATAACAATTCCATGCACTCCAGCTGCATCTGCACTTCTTACAATAGCTCCTACATTTTGTGGATCCTCTACTTCATCCAAGATTAATACTAAAGGAACTTCTCCCTTTCTTTCCCAGTTTTCTACTATTTCCTCTAAATCCGCATATTTAAATCTGCTTAAGTATGCTACCACTCCTTGAGTATTTACATGAGAACCTACTTTTGGAGGATTAAAATTAGTTTTACTAATCATTTTTAAAGGTATTCCCAGCTTTTGAGCTTTTTCTAAAATTTGATATTTTTTACCAGATAGAGTTTTCTTTTCTATCCAGATTTCTTCAATTAGCTCTGGATGAGATTTTAGAGCTTCTAAAACTGGATTAATACCATAGACGATTTGGCTCATAAATTAAAAAAGTTTCATAAAATTTAAAAGCTCCTGCCACTTTTGATTTCTGTAAGGTTTTAAGAGTTCAGCTTCTATTATAGAAAAAAGCTTTTTCTTACTCTCCTCCACATTTTCATTAACAATTACATAATCAAACCAGGTAGCGAATTTAAGTTCTTCTTTAGCTCTTGCTAAGCGTTTTTTCATGCTTTCAGGATTTTCAGTGCCTCTTTTTAAAAGCCTTTTTTCCAGTTCTTCTAAGCTCGGAGGAGCAAGAAATATAAAAAGAGCTCGATTCCCAAAATAGGACCTCAGCCTTGTTGCTCCAATCACTTCTATATCAAGAACAAGATGTTTATTTTGAGAAAAAGCTTTTTCTATTTCACTTTTAGCTGTTCCATAATATGTGCCAAAAACCTCTACCCATTCCAAAAACTCGTTGTTTTCTATCATTTTAAGGAACTCTTCTTTGCTTATGAAATAATAGTGTTTACCATGTTCTTCCCCTGGTCTCGGAGCACGGGTAGTGTGAGAAATTGAAAAATAAAATTTATCAGATGGTAAATTCTTTAATATAGTGCTTTTCCCTGCTCCAGAAGGACCAGAGATGACTATTATCAAATTGTTATTCTTCATCGTCCCTTTCAAACTTCTCTAAGGTGTCACTCATCAATCTCTGAGCTACAGTTTCAGCCTGAATAGCAGATAAAATTACATGATTACTATCTGTAATAATTATTGACCTTGTTTTACGCCCCTGGGTAGCATCTATTAATCTTTTGGTCTCCTTTGCCTCTTCTTTTAATCTCTTCATAGGTGCAGAATTAGGATTTACAATGGCTATAATTCTATTTGCCACAACAAAATTACCAAACCCTATATTTAAAAGTTTACAACTACATCCCATTTTTTTTGCCTCCTTTTGATTATATTTTTAAATCTTAAATGATTTAGCAGAGATATTTTAAATCATTTTTTTATTTTGTCAAATTTTCTCAAAAATTCTTATTTTTTCTACCAAGTCTTCTAAAAACTTTAGAACGATTGTTTTTAAAGCAGAGCAAAGGTCCCAGTAAAGTGTAAATACTTATAATTACCAGCAAAGATAAAGGAGGATGGAGTGATGCTATGGTCAATCCAAGCACGAAAAAAATAAGAAAATAAAAAGTCTGGGTTTTTTTAATTTTTATTTCTTTAAAACTTGGATATTCAATGGAGGATACAAGGAGATAGGCTATAAAGCATAAGACTATAAGAAGCACTTGGTTTATATGAGGAAAGGTAAGATTAGTGCTAAGAAGAAATAAAATCCCTGATGCCAGAATAGCTGCACCTGCAGGAGAAGGAAGCCCTTCAAAATAGGCATATCCTGAAGAGGTTTTCACATTAAATCTTGCAAGTCTTAAAGCCACACAGGTAGTGTATAAAAAACAGGCTAACCATCCAATCTTGCCAAGTTCTTTTAAACCAAATTGATATACTAAAAGAGAGGGAGCAACCCCAAAAGAAATAAGATCACACAAAGAATCATACTCAAGTCCAAAAGAAGAACTTGCTTTTAATAATCTTGCAATGCGTCCATCAAAAATGTCAAAAACTATGGCAAATAAAATAGCCCATCCTGCTCTCCAGAGATCCTGTTTAATAATGGAAATAATGGCGTAAAATCCACAAAAAATGTTTAGAGTTGTAAAAATATTTGGTAAAAGGTGTATCATGGATTTTTCTGCAAAGGTAATTTTGCTAAAACCGTTTCTCCTGCATAAACTCTGTGCCCCTCTTTTACATAAACTTCTGCCTGCTCCACAGGGAAAAATAACTCTACTCTGGAGCTAAACTTTATAATTCCTATGGGATCTCCTGCTACCACATCATCTCCAGGAAGAACAAAACTCTTAATTCTTCTTGCAATAACTCCTGCAATTTGAATTACCCAGAAAGGGATGCCATCCTCTCTTTCAATCAGATAAATTTGTTTTTCATTTTGCTGAAAAGCTGAATCTTTAAAAACAGGTTGTTTTTCTCCCTTAAGAAAACTCATTTTTAAAATTTTTCCTATAACTGGACTTCTATTAATATGAACATCCCAAATCCTCATAAAAATACCTATTCTCCAGAGGGGCTTGGGATACCATTCAGGTCTCTCTTCTATAGTACATACCACCACTTTCCCATCAGCAGGAGATATTACCAGCTCAGGATTAAGCACAGGTTCTCTTTTTGGATTTCTAAAAAAATAAGCATTTAAAGCCCCTGCCCCTAAAAATAGCATAGCCAGTTTTTTCTTTTTTGAAAAAAAAGCCCCTGCAGATAAAAATAAAGGAGTTAAAATCCAGGGAATACCTTCCTTATGTATCATCTTCCTCCTCACATGGTTTTATTTAAAGATGGGAAAAGATTTTCATTAGTATGAGGTAAAAACAAAGCTGCCATATAATAATCCATATATTGCGGATAACTGGAAAGTTCTATATGTGTCATCATATTAACAACTTTTTCCATTTTTAAAAGGTCTTCTTTGTATAAAAGTGCAAATTTCGCTCCTTTAAGACTGGTGTTTTCCAAAAAGTAAAACCTCTCTCTTGGAAGATCAGGAAGAAGACCTATAGTAATAGCCTCCTCAATATCAATATAAGTTCCAAAAGTTCCTGCAAGGTAAACCCTTTCTATATCTGAAACAGAAAGCCCTATGGATTCTAAAAGGATTTGGTATCCTGCAAACATAGCACCTTTAGCTCTGATAAGATTTTCTATATCAGCTTCTGTAAAAACAATATCCTCGTTTAAAGCAGAGTGTTCTTTCCATACCACCACATATTCCCAGCCTTCTTCTCCTTCTCTAAGTCTGGGATGTTTAATATTTCTATTATATTTTCCTGCCTTATCAATAAGCCCTGATCTAAAAAGATTAGCAAGAAGAGAAATAATCCCTGATCCACAAAGCCCTCTGGGTTTTCTTTTTCCTATGGTTAATACCATGGGTTCAAAAGTTACAGGGTCTATATTTACACTTTCTATTGCTCCAAGTGTAGCTCTCATTCCAAATTTAATTCCTCCTCCTTCAAAAGCAGGACCTGCAGAACAGGCTGCACATATCAAAAAGTCTTTATTTCCAACTACTATTTCTCCATTAGTTCCAAGGTCTATAAATAAAGTAAGGGGGTCTTCTTCTGCTATACGAGAAGCTACTACACCTGCAGTAATGTCTCCTCCTACATAACTTGCTACACATGGAGCTAACTGAACAAAAACTCCGTCTTTTAAAGGTAATCCCACTTCTTTTGCAGGAATAGGAGGAAATTTAATGGTTGCTGGCACATAAGGATATTCTCTTAGAAACTTTGGTTCAATTTCTAAAAATAAATGACACATAACAGTATTAGCACCAATAGAAACCAGGTTTATCTCTTCAAGCCTGCGGTTAGCCTTTTTTACCAGTTCCTCAATTAACTCTCCGAGTTTTTCCCTTATTTTTTGGGCTAAAAGTTTTAGCCCTTCTTTTTTTCTTGCAAATACTATTCTGCTTATTACATCCTCTCCATAACTTATTTGGGGATTATAATCTGAAGTAAAAGCCAGAACTTCGCCTGTGTTTAAATCTATAAGCTCAAGCTGAAGAGTAGTGGTTCCAATATCTATTGCAACCCCAAGATTTTCTTTTCTTTTATCCCCACTTTCTACATCCACTAAATAATATTTATCACCTACAGGTTCGTGATATAAACTAAAAGTTACTTTAAAATCTTTTTCTCTTAAAACTCTGGGAAGTTTCTGTAAAAAAGATAAACTTATTTCTGGTCTAAAGATATTATGTGTCTCAAGAGCACGCCGCACCCTTAACCAATCTGAGGTATTATCTTCTATAGTGGGAGGCTCTATTTCTAAAAATATTTTAGAAAAAGGTGAATCAATAGGTTCTTTTCTTTCAAGCGTTATTCCCTGAGCACGCTTTCTTGGTTTTCTCAAAAGGACTCTTTTATCTATCTCACCTGCAAAAGGTATCCTTACTGTAATATCTGATAAAGGATAAGTTCTGCATGCTTTATAATATTTATCCTCTATTTTTTCTCCTTTTACTGTGCCTTCTTCAACAATTATCTTGCACTTATTACAACTTCCCATTCCTCCACAAAGAGCATCAATATAAACCCCACAACGCATAGCAGTTTCCAGAATACTCTCATCAGGTAAAGCCTCTACCTCAACTTCGTAGGGCAAAAACCTGATTTTCGGCATCTCTTTAACTCCTAAAATAAATTCTCTCTTAAAATACTATCCTTTAAGTATTTTACCATTTTTTTACTTTGTCAATATTTTTCTCACGAAGAGAACAAATTTACTGAAAAAAGAATATCTGAGGGTGTTTGAAAAAATGAGTTACAGAAGTTCATACATGTAACGGCAGGGTTTATCTCTGCCGAATAAATACAGGGATTTTCAATCCATCTGTTCTTTGGAGGGCGTAAAGCCCTCCGCTACATGTGAATTTAATTTTTTAAGAAATTGTTGCAGTAGTAGCGGCGGATTTTAATCCACCCGAAAAAATTTTAAGCCAATTAAATGTAGCGGCGGG
>CAZQIW010000033.1:0-13107 GCA_964593845.1 uncultured Thermodesulfatator sp.
ACATGAACTTGCGTATATCAAGTTTACCAGTAGATTTTTTTTCTGAATTTTTTCACGGAAATAGAATAGTGAAAATACGCACAAAAGAAAAGTGCCCGAAGTGTGGAAAAGCTTTTACAGAAATACCAGGAGTAGCCCTGGTATGTTTAAAATGTAAAACAACTCCAAAAAGGTTCTTTCTTGACTTCCATTGGCAAGGTAAGAGAATTCGTATTTACAGCGACAAGCAGGGGAGTCCACTTTCAAGCTATGAGCAAGCCAAACGTCTTGCTAGTGTCATTGAGTTAGAAATCCAGAACAAGACCTTTGATCCCTCAAAATATGTAGCTGGAGATGTCAAAAGGTTTCTTGTAAAAACCCTTGTTGAAGAGTATTTGAAAGAGCGTGAAAAAGTTCTTGTTCCATCTTCGTTTGTTTCCAAAAAGACCTGGTTCCATCGGTATATTTTACCTTATTTTGCTGCGTTTGATGTTCGTGAGCTGCGTGGTTATCATCTTCACGATTTTTACACAAAACTTGTTGAAAATAAAAAAATTTCTCTTTCTTCTGTAAAAAAGCTTTTTGTGGAGTTTAAAGCCTTTTTGAATTGGTGTTTAAAGAGAGAGATAATAGAAAAACTTCCGTCATTCCCTGAGATTAAAGTTCCTGAACCTGCTATTAAATGGTTAAGTCATGAAGATCAGCTTAAAATTCTGCAAAATATTCCTGATGAGCATAGACCAATTTTTGAATTTTTGTTTGCAACCGGTTGTCGTGTGGGAGAGGCAAGAGCCCTGATGTGGGACTGTGTTATGAAAGAAGGTTACATTATAATCCGTCGGAGTTTTTCAGGAGAATATCACTTAAAAGAGTGCCCGAAAGAAGGTAAACAGAAAGTTATTCCTTTAACTGGCTGGATTAAAGAAATTATTGAAAGGCAGGCAAAAAATAAAAAGAGCATCTGGGTTTTTCCTTACAAATCGGGTAAAAGGTGGATAGCTTATCCTTATAAACGATTAAATGCCATTTTTAAAGAAGCCTGCAAAAAAGCTGGGATTAAGGATATCACTCTTTATCAGGCATCCCGTCATTCTTTTGCCATGTCCCGTTTACAGGCTGGTTTCTCCTACGAAGAAGTGGGAGCTGCCCTGGGACATTCAAACCCTCAAACAACCCGCAGGTATGCAAGATTGAAAGCAGAACAAGTTAAACACGTCTTTGAAGGTTCAAAAATAATTCCTTTTCCTGGAAACCGCAAAAAATCAGCATCAGAAAATCAGGAATAATCACTTCTAATTGCCAAAAATCAGGTCTGGAATTTTAAAAACCTGTTTAATTGAGAATGTGTTGCAACTGGAAATCCTGATTATTTCTTGTGTCCCTGGAAACTGTCCCCGAACTGTCCCCGGGAGAGGTGTTATATTTTTGACTGTCCTGGAGGTAAAGAATAATGCGCGCCCGGCAGGACTCGAACCTGCAACCTTTGGATTCGTAGTCCAATGCTCTATCCAATTGAGCTACGGGCGCATTTTTTCTTAGGATAAACTTTTATTTTAAAATATAAAATACTTTCTATTTTTAGCAAGAGTTTTTTCAATTTCTACCTTACTTTTTTCTGGAAGAAATTATATCTTCGTAACCCCACTTGTATAAAATTTGAGATATTTCTTCCTCACTAAGATGAACTTTATTATAAAATCCTGCTTTTTCTCGTTGTCTAAATGCCTCGTAAAGAATAATTCCCGTTGCTACAGAAACATTTAAACTTTGCACCATGCCTACCATAGGAATTTTTATCCGATGAGTTGCTATAGGAAGAAGTTCAGGCGAGACTCCTTCTACTTCATTTCCCACAACTATCACTGTAGGTAAAGTATAATCCACTTCCCTAAAATCAAGAGTATCTTCACCCAACCATGTTACTACTATTTGAAAACCACGAGCTTTGAACTCTTTTAACTTTTCTACTGGATTTTCTACTTTTTTTAAAAACACCCACTGATGAGCCCCCATCGTAATTCTTTTATTTATAGGAACTGGTCTGTCTTCTTCCCATCCATAATAAATATTTAAAATCCCTACTGCGTCTGCGGTGCGAATAAGTGCAGAAAAATTGTGTTCATTTTTTACCTTATCCATAAATAAAATAAGATCCTTCTGTCGTTTTTCTAACACTCTTTTCATTCTGTTAAGTCTCTCAGGCAGCACCAATACTTCCATATTTTATTAATTTTAAAATACTTTCAAAGCTTTTACTACCCTCTTTCTTAAACTTATGGTAAAATTACTCATTTAGAAAATTTTTCTTGAATTCAGCAAAAATTAATAGTAAAGGGGGCATTTTTTATGGATTGGAAGGATACTTTAAATCTTCCGAAAACTGATTTTCCTATGAAAGCCAAACTGGTGGAAAGAGAACCTGAGTTTTTAAATTTCTGGGAAAAGGAAAAAATTTATGAAAAAATGCTGGAAAAAAGGGCAAATGCTCCTCTTTATGTTTTACACGATGGTCCTCCTTATGCTAATGGGCATATACATCTTGGAACAGCTTTGAATAAAATTTTAAAAGATATTATTGTAAAAAGTAAATCTATGGCAGGTTATAAAGTTCCTTATATTCCTGGATGGGACTGCCATGGACTCCCTATAGAACTAAAAACCGAACAGGAGCTTGGAGTAAAAAGAGGAGAGCTTCCACCTCTTACTATAAGAGAAGCCTGTAGAAAGTATGCCGAAAAGTTTATAAATATTCAGAGAGAAGAGTTTAAACGCTTGGGAGTTTTTGCTAAATGGGATGAGCCTTATCTTACAATGGATCCTAAATATGAAGCTGCTATTGCGAGAGAGTTCTTGCGTTTTTTGGAATCTGACCAGGTTTATAGAAGAAAAAAACCTGTTTTCTGGTGCCCCAATTGTGTTACAGCTTTAGCAGAGGCAGAAGTAGAATATGGACCTCATAAATCTCCTTCTATTTATGTAAAATTTCCTTTTACCGAAGAGTTGAAAAATTTTATAGAAGAAAAAACAGGGGCTAAAATTGATAAACCAGCTTACATTCTTATCTGGACAACCACTCCCTGGACTTTACCAGCTAATCTGGCTCTGGCTTTACATCCTGAATATGACTATCTTTTAGTGCGGTGGGATGAGGAGTATTACCTTGTTGCTGAAGGAAGGATTTCAGCGCTTTGTGCTGAATTGGATAAAGATATGCCTGAGATAATTGCTAAAGTAAATCCAAAAGAGATAGAAAGAAAAAAAGCTCATCATCCTTTTTACGAAAGAGAAAGTTTAATTGTTTTAGGAGATTTCGTAACCTTAGATACTGGAACAGGTATAGTTCATATTGCACCTGGACATGGAGAAGAAGACTATGAAGTAGGGCTTAAATATGGCTTGGAAATATATGTGCCTGTAGATCAGGAAGGAAAATTTTATTCTGATACTCCTTTAGTAGGAGGTCTTAATATTTACAAAGCTAATGAGGTTATTCTACAGACACTTAAAGAAAAAAAACTTTTACTTCATCAGGATACAATTGAGCACAGCTATCCTCACTGCTGGAGGTGTAAAAAACCCGTTATTTTTAGAGCTGAGGATCAGTGGTTTATTTCTATGGAGGCAAAAGAGCTGAGAAAAAAGGCTTTAGAGAGCCTTTCTCAAGTAAAATTTATTCCATCCTGGGGTAGAAACAGACTTTATTCCATGCTTGAAAAAAGACCAGATTGGTGTATCTCACGCCAGAGAGTGTGGGGAGTTCCTATTACAGTTTTTAAGTGTGCTGAGTGTGGAGAAGTGTTAAAGGAATACAAGTATTATCAGAAAGTAATAGAAATATTTGAAAAAGAAGGTTGTGATCCTTGGTTTGTAAAGTCTGCTGAAGAACTATTACCAGAAGGAACAGTATGTCCTAAGTGTGGAAGCACTGAATTTGAAAAAGAAAAGGATATTTTAGATGTATGGTTTGATTCAGGTGTTTCCTTTGCTGCTGTAGTTGAAAAAAGAGAAGAACTTTCTTTTCCTGCAGATCTTTATTTAGAAGGTTCTGATCAGCATAGAGGATGGTTTCACAGCTCACTTCTTTGTTCTGTAGGGACACGAGGGATTCCTCCTTACAGGGCTATCTTAACTCACGGTTTTGTAGTGGATGGAAAAGGAAGAAAAATGTCAAAGAGTTTGGGAAATGTAATTCATCCTCAAGACTTGATTAAACAATATGGAGCTGAAATTGTAAGGCTCTGGGTTTCTGCAGAAGATTATAAGGACGATATAAAAATATCCAAAGAAATACTTACAAGACTGGTTGAGGCTTATAGAAAAATTAGAAATACCTGTAGATTTTTGCTCGGAAATCTTTATGACTTTGATCCTAAAAAACACTTAATACCTTTTGAAAAATTACCGGAGTTTGAGCAATACATTTTATACCGTCTTAGTCGCCTTATTCAAAAGGTTAAAAAAGCTTACGAAGAATTTGATTTTCACATTGTTTACCATGAGATTCACAGATTTTGTGTAGTGGAACTTTCTGCTTTAATTATAGATATTAACAGGGATTACTTATACTGTGAGGCACCAGATAGTTTTAAAAGAAGAGCCACTCAAACTGTTTTTTATTATGCTATAGATAGCTTGGTAAAGCTAATGGCTCCTATTTTATCCTTTACAGCAGAGGATATCTGGCAAAGTCTTCCTTATGAAAAAGAGGAAATTTCTGTATTTTTAACAGAGTTTCCCTCTTATAAATTTGAGCTTTCTGACGATAAGATAAAAAAATGGGAAAAAATTCTTGAATTGAGAGAGGAAATACTTAAAGCTTTAGAGATAGCAAGGAAGGATTATAAAATTATTAGCACTTTTCTTGAAGCAGAAGTTTATGTAAAAGCTCCTGAAGAAATAAAAGGTTATTTAAAAGATTCTTCTTTTTGGGAATATTTTCTTATGGTAGCCAAATTTAGTATAGTAGAAGAATTAAAAGCAGAATCTGAAAAAGAAGTGTTTTGGAGTTCAGAAGAGATTCAGGGTTTAGAGGTGAAGGTAAAACTTACAGAATATAAAAAATGTGAGCGCTGCTGGCAGAGAAAACCAGAGGTTGGAACTCTTGAGAATCCTGAGCTATGCCAGAGATGTTATGAAGTGGTGCAAAAGAGATGAGATTTTTTTGGATAACTGCAAGTATAGTTTTTCTTTTAGATAGAGTAACTAAATACTTTATTTTAAAAATTTTTCCTCCAGGGAGAGAGATTGTTATTCATCTTTGTTCTTACTTTAATATTGTAAAAGTATGGAATAAAGGGGTAGCTTTTGGTCTATTTTCCAGAAACGAGGATTTTACCAGGTGGATATTTATTGTAATTACTATTTTAATGCTTATTATTTCATATTTATGGGCAAAAAAAATTTCTAAGGTTAGCTTGAAAGAAAATAAACTTTTTCTAATAGCTCTGGGCATGCTTTTTGGAGGAGGTTTAGGCAATATAGTGGATAGGTTAATATGGGGAAGGGTGCTTGATTTTATAGACTTGCACATAGGAGTTTATCACTGGCCTGCTTTTAATGTAGCCGATATAGGTATAACTTTTTCTTTAATTATGTTAATTTTATTTTATAAGAGCGGAAACCATGTATCTCAGAATAATTAAACATAATCAATTAAATGAATTTATTTTTAGGATCAATGCGATAGAAAGTGAGACCTATTTAGAAGATTATTTACAAAAAATTTTTACAAAAATTGGAAAAGGTATCTACAAAGTAGAGCTTAAAAATTTACATGAGCTTAATCAAGCTTTTATGTCTTTTAAGGAACATTTTGTGCATTTTTTGAGAGACGCTCCTCCTCCATTTAGTTTGCTTCTTATTCCAGAGGTTAAAGGATATTCTCTTACAACGGTTTTAAGACCTGGAAAAATTTATTTTCATCCAGATTTAAAGGAGCATATAAAGAAAGCACTTAGTGAGGTAAAGGTTCACTATAGGATAGAGCGTTGGCAAGATTTAATGGAACTCGTATTTCCTTCTACAGTTGATCCTAAATTGGATTTGTTTTATAAAGATATTTTTTGGTCAGAAGGAAAAAATTTTTGTTTTTTTTGTAATAGCACCTGGCATTCTTCTTATAATTGTCCTGGTTTAAAAGATCCTTCTCCTTTTAAAACTTTTTTAGAAACTTTACAGATGAATTTTTTAGAACTTTCTGAGACTATATGGGAAGGAATTCGTAAGGAAGAATTTTCTTTTGAGAAGTTAAAATATTTTTATACAAGACATTTTTATCTTTTTCCCCAATTTTTAAAAATAATTTTTTTCAAGGGCAATGCTATATCTACCTGGAGTCAATTAGACCTTGGAACAGAAGTTCCTGTGCAAGGAGGAAGCTTAGAGATAGGTTTAGATGCTTTGATAAAAGGAAATTTAGAGCTTGCAGAAAAAAATTTTTCAGAAGTAGAAGATGATGTAAGAGCAAGCTTAGGATTAATGTTTGTTAATGTTTTAAAAGACGATCTTCCTAAAGCTTTATATTTTTTAGAAAATGCCTTTTCTTCAGAGGCAAATTCTTTTGTTATAAGTTTTTTACTATTTTTGAAAGGATATCTTTTTGAAAAACAAGGAGATGATACAACTGCTTTAGAGTTTTACAAAAAAGCTTTTGATATAGATCGGACCTGTTTACCTGCTTTTTATCGTTCGAGTCTTCTAAAGTATATAAGAGAAGAAGAAAGCATAGAAAAAATACTGAGCTACTTCAATCATCCTTATTTTCTTTACTGGTCCTATTTAGAACCAATGCTTATAAAAGAGCAAAAGAGTATAGAAGAATTTATAGAAAAAAAACTTCTTGAAAGAAAAGAAACTGCTTCTCAACGGTTAAAGGAAGCTGAAGATCTTTTTCATAATCTTAAAACTATTATGTCTTCTGATGAAAAAAAGGAATATGAAGAGAGATTAAAAAAGTTAGGAGATGATATTTATAGGGGAGGGATAGTAACAATAGAAAAGGCTTCAGATAAAGCCCTTGATCTTGTATTAGAATTACGGGCTTATGTGTATAACAAGACAAAGATTGTAAAAGCTCAATTAGAGGAAATTAAAAAGGAATACGAAACCTTGGCACTTTTTTGGCAAAACTATCCTTACCAGGCAGAGGATTTTGTTTTTGGTAAACAACTTAAAAGTTTAGCTGAATTAATTAACAAAATTTTAAAAAAACTTAAAAGTAAAGATGTTTCTGGAGCACTTCATGTTCTTCTTTTAGAAATCCAAAACTGTAAAAAAAATATTGCTTCTTTAAATGAAATGAAAAAAGACTTACATAAAAAATGGATTTTTAGAAAAAGATTAGCAGAATTTATAAAAAACTTCTCTATTCTTGAAAGTCTTTTAGTTTTGTTTTATCTTATTTCCTCTATTGGAACTTTTGGATCCATTAGCAATTTTTTAAATTTTCCTTTATTCCTTCTTTTTTCTTTTATTTTTCTTATCATTTGTTTAATTACAGCTTATTTTAAGCATTATGAGTGAAGTTTTTTATTTTGTTAAAGCAGACAAAATTCCATACCAGAGTTTTATATTTTCCTCCTCTGTAGAAACCCTTATACTAAATGATCCAGAAAGCTTAAAAGAATTTTTTTTAATTTTAGAAGAAAAAATAAACCAGGGATATTATGCTTGTGGATTTTTAAGTTATGAGCTGGGGTATTATTTAGAAGAAAAATTAAAACCATTTGCAAAAAAGAGCAGGCTTCCTCTTGCTTACTTTAAGATTTACAAAGAACCTAACAGGTTTTTAAAAAATCCTGAGCCTTTTTCTGACGATTTAAACATATTTGATCTTCGGTTTAACCTGAAAAAAGAGGAATATGTAAAAGCTATAGAAAAAATAAAATCTTACATTGCCGCAGGGGATGTTTATCAGGTAAATTTTACTTTTAAAGTAAAATTTAACTATCAGGAAGATTTAAAGAAACTTTTTGAACTTCTTCTTTTTTCTCAAAGATGCAGGTATGCTTTTTATATAGAAGGGGAAGAGTTTTTAGTGCTTTCTTTATCTCCGGAGCTTTTTATGAAAAAACAAAAAAGCATTTTAAAAAGCTCTCCGATGAAAGGAACTTATCCCAGAGCTAATTTATGGAAAGAAGATGTAAAGTTAAAAGAAAGTCTAAGGAAAGATATAAAAAATCAGGCAGAAAATGTTATGATAGTTGATTTGATAAGAAACGATTTAGGCAGATGCTGTAAAAAAGGAAGTGTATATGTAAGTGAGCTTTTTAAAGTGGAAACTTATCCCACTTTGCATCAGATGATTTCTACTATAAAAGGAAATTTAAAAACGAATAATTTTCTGGATATTATCAAAGCACTTTTTCCCTGTGGTTCGGTTACAGGAGCTCCTAAAATAAGGGCTATGGAAATTATAAGCGAACTTGAAAAAGAACCAAGAGAGGTTTATACAGGAGCAGTAGGTTTTATTACTCCGAAAAAGGATTTTCTTTTCAATGTGGCTATAAGAACTCTTATATTTTGGAAAAAAGAAAATGGACTTTATGAAGGAGAAGCAGGAATAGGAAGCGGAATAGTGTGGGATAGCAATCCTGAAAAAGAATACGAGGAGTGTGTATTAAAAGCCAAATTTTTTACAGCTCCCTTGCTTTACTTTGAACTAATTGAAACTTTTTATTACGAACCAGAAAAGCCTCTTCCTCTTTTAAAATACCATTACAAAAGATTAAAAGAGTCAGCCAGATATTTTGGTTTTAAAATTCCTGCGGAATTAAGGAATTTTAGAAGTTTTAAAAATTTTATTGAGGCAAAAGCCCAAAGTTTAAAAAAAGGGAGGTATAAAGCCCGTTTACTTCTTTCACCAGAAGGAAACATAACTTTAAGTTTTTCTGAATTTGAACCCTGGGGAGAGCCTTTAAAAGTTGCTTTTGTTAAAAGAGATTTTGATCTGGGCAGGTTTTTCTTTCATAAAACCACCCGAAGGGAGCCTTTAGATAGATGGCTAAAGAAAATCAGGGAGAAAGGATTTCACGAAGTAATTTTTTACAACGAAAAAGGAGAAATTTTAGAAGGAAGCATTTCTAATGTATATATAAAAATTAACGGCAAACTATACACTCCACCGCTTGGCTTAGGTATTTTAAATGGGGTTTTGAGGAGATACTTGCTTTTTAAGAAAAAAGTTGAAGAAAAGGTAATTACCTTAGATGAATTAAAAAAAGCAGAAGAGATTTATATTGGTAATGCTCTCCGAGGGCTTGGTAAAGTGATAAAATGGAGTATATTATAGTATATTTTTTAAAAAGGAGGAGGAAGAGATGGCAGAAAAGAGTTACAAAATTGCAGTTATTCCTGGAGATGGAACTGGTCCAGAAGTAATAAGAGAAGGAGTAAAAGTATTAGAAGCTGCTGGCAGAAGATTTGGAATAAAGTTTAATTGGACCTATTTTGATTGGGGAGGAGAGAGATACTTAAAAACAGGAGAAACCATTCCAGAAGGTGGGATTGAGGAGTTAAAAAAGCACGATGCTATTTATCTTGGGGCTATAGGGCATCCTGATGTCAAACCTGGTATTTTAGAAAAAGAGATTCTTTTAAGAATTCGTTTTGAGCTTGATCAGTATATAAATTTAAGACCTGTTAAACTTTATCCAGGGGTGTGGACACCTCTTAAAGATAAAGGTCCTGAGGATATAGATTTTGTAGTGGTTAGAGAGAATACAGAAGGGCTTTATGCTGGAGGAGGTGGCTTTTTAAGAAAGGGCACTCCTTATGAAGTAGCTATTCAGGAATCTATAAATACTCGTTTTGGGGTGGAAAGATGTATTCGCTTTGCTTTTGAATATTGCAGAAAAAGAAATAAAAAGAAAAAAGTTACTCTGGTTGGAAAAACTAATGTTTTGACCTATGCCTGGGATTTATGGTATAGAGTATTTCAGGAAGTAGGAGAAGAGTATCCTGATATAGAAAAGGATTATGCTCATGTGGATGCTACCTGTATGTGGTTCGTAAAGAATCCTGAGTGGTTTGATGTGATTGTTACAGATAACATGTTTGGAGACATTATTACAGATCTCGGAGCTATTATTCAGGGAGGTATGGGAATTGCTGCTGGTGGTAACATAAATCCAGAAGGAGTTTCTATGTTTGAGCCAATAGGAGGATCAGCTCCTAAATACACTGGAAAGAATGTAATTAATCCTTTAGCTGCTATTTGTGCAGGGATGATGATGCTTGAATGGCTTGGAGAGGAAGAGGCTGCCCAGGCTATAGAAAAGGCTGTTATAAAAGTATGCAGAGATCATTTAAAGAGCCTTGCTGCTGGAAAAATGGGATATACCACTACAGAGGTAGGAGATCTTGTAGCTAAATATACCGAAGAAGGAGTAGAGCTCTAAAAATGTATGATAGATCTCAATTTAAAGGAGGTTCCAGAGTCTCCAGGAGTTTATCTCTTTAAAAATAAAAAAGGAGAGGTCCTTTATGTAGGAAAAGCCAAAAATTTAAGAAACAGATTGTCTTATTATATTAAAGGACCTCTCCTTTCTCCTAAGGTTTATCATTTAGTTCAGTCTGCAGAAAAAGTAGAATACTTTTTAACTCAAAATGAAAAAGAGGCTCTTCTTTTAGAAGCCACTTTAATTAAAAAGTATCGTCCCAAGTATAATGTGGTTTTTAAAGACGATAAAAACTATCCTTTGCTCAGGATTCCACTTAATGAAAAATATCCAGCTTTGCAGATTGTAAGAAGAAG
Source organism: uncultured Thermodesulfatator sp. (assembly GCA_964593845.1). Classification (GTDB taxonomy): domain Bacteria; phylum Desulfobacterota; class Thermodesulfobacteria; order Thermodesulfobacteriales; family Thermodesulfobacteriaceae; genus Thermodesulfobacterium. Next base: position 10,733 of record CAZQIW010000033.1, read on the forward strand.
GAAAAAGGGAGATAAAGCTATTTATTTTGGTCCTTTTACTTCAGCACGAGGGTTAAGGGAAATTCTCAAACTCCTTTCTAAAACTTTTCCTTTAAGGAAGTGTTCCCTTGCTGAGATGAAAAGAAGAAAAACTCCCTGTATTTATTATCAAATGAAAAAATGTCTTGCTCCCTGTGTAAACCCTATTCCTGAGGAAGAATATAAAAAGATGGTAGAAGGAGTGATAGAGTTTTTCCAGGGCAAGGGAGAAATTCTTTTACAAAAACTAAGAGAAGAAATGGAAAGGCTTGCAGAAAATTTGGAGTTTGAAAGAGCTGCTTTTTTGCGGGACAGAATCAGGGATCTGGAAGCAATTATGGAAAAACAGGCAGTAGTTCTAAATGAGCCTGTAGATCTGGACTTCTGGGAGCACAAAAAGATTGATTCAGAGGAGTTCTTTATTGTTTTATTTATCCGCTATGGCTATCTTTATGGCTTCCACACCTTTAAATTGAGAAATCTTCTGGAAGAATCAGTATTTAAAGAAGTTCTTTTACAGTTTTACTTAGATGGAAAGATCATTCCCCCGAATATATATGTTCCTTTAGAAATAGAAGAAAAAGAGGATCTTGAAGCTTTACTTTCTGAAATAGCAGGAGATAAGATAACTGTGGATTTCCCTCAAAAAGAAGAATTTAAAATTTTAAGGGAAATAGCCCTTAAAAATCTGGAAAACTATATACTTTTTGAAAGAAGGAAGGAAAAGCCCTGGTATGCCGGGCTCTCTGAAGAACTCATGCAGGTCTTAAGACTACAGCATGAACCTCGCTGGATTGAGGCTATAGATCTTTCTCAATTTTATGGAGAGGCAAGGGTAGGAGCTGTAGTGTGCTTTTTTGAAGGAGAGCCTGAAAAAAGCCGTTATCGTAAATATCACATAAAAAGCGAAGCAAAAGACGATTATGCCATGCTTTATGAGGTTTTGTATAGAAGGCTTAAAAGAGGGCTGGAAGAGGAAACTTTGCCTGATCTTTTTCTTATAGACGGAGGAAAAGGGCATTTAGAAACAGCTTTGAGAGTGGCAGAAGATTTAAACATCAATACTGTAGAGTTTAGAGCTATAGCAAAAAATGAAAAAAGGCAGCCAGAAAAGGCATATCTTCCAGGAAGAAAAAATCCTCTCTTTTTACCGAGGTATAAGGAGGTTTATCACTTTATAGGAAGGGTTATGAGTGAAGCCCACAGATTTGCTAAAACTTTTGCTGAAAAAACCAAAGAAAAACTCACTTTAAGTAGTATTCTTGATGAGATAAAAGGAATAGGTCCCAAGAGAAAGGAAGTATTACTCCAGCATTTTAAAAATCTGGAAGAAATTCTGAATACTCCCGTAATAAAATTAGCTACACTTCCCGGGTTTAATTTAAAAATAGCTCAAACTTTGCAGCAAGAATTAAGAAAGAAATTATCCTCTTAAATCTTTTTCTATAAGTTCAGCTGTTTTTTTTCCGCTCATGAGCATTCCGCCAAAGATAGGACCCATTCTTGGAAGCCCAAAAATTTCACAAACAGCTATTCCTGCTACATACAGCCCTTCAGCAACTTTTCCAGTATAATCTACTACCAGTTTTTCTGAAATCTCACTCCAGTTGGATCTGACGCCTTTTATAGAAATATTAAGCTCTGGATTTTTCTGGGAAGCTGTGCGAATTATTTCTGCATCGTGTCCTGTGGCATCAACCAAGGCTCTGGAATGAGTAAAAAGAGGATCCACATGAAGCCCTGCAAGCTCAATGGCTGTCCATTTCCATAACACTCCTGTAACCTTAGGAGGAGTATCTCTTACAATAACATCTTCTACTTCCACTCCTAAAAATATTTTTGCTCCTGCCTCAAGGGCACCTGCTGAGAGTTTTGCTATAAGTTCTGCTGGATCAAGGGTGTATAAGTTTTTTTCTGCTTTTTTATATTTAATTTTAAAGTCTTCCAAAATTGGTAAAGCCTCCTCCTGAACTACAATTTTAGGAATCATGCTGGCTCCGCCACCTATTCCTCCTCCAAAAGAAAGCCTTTTTTCATAAACTACAACTTTAAATCCTTTATCTGCTAAATATTTAGCAGAAGCCAATCCTGAAGGACCTGCTCCTACAATAAGCACATCCACAGAGCTATATTCGTAAAGATCTTCTAAACCATACTTTATAATAGCTCTTGCAATTTCCAATTCCATCCTTCTCCCCTCCTTATTTAATCCACTTCCCAGGTTTTACACCTACATTTCATTCGCACCATTTATCCCTATCTCGCTAAAAAATTAGCTATTGTTATCAACAACCCTAATAACCCAAATCCTATACCCATAAACCACTGCATAAAATTAAGCCTCTTCTCCAAAGCCT
>CAZQIW010000034.1:0-12958 GCA_964593845.1 uncultured Thermodesulfatator sp.
AGTGCCCATACAGAGAGGTTTCTGAAAGCCGTTTTGAAATTCTTCTTGAAGAAATTAAAAGAATGCGAGAGGAGTCTGAGAGAAAATGGAGAGAATTAAGAGAAGAATCAGAGAAGAGATGGCAGGAATTTGAAAGAAAATGGAGAGAATTAAAAGAGGAGTCTGAGAAGAGATGGCAGGAATCCGAAAGAAAATGGAGAGAGTTAAAAGAGGAGTCTGATAGAAAATGGAAGGAATTAAAAGAGGAATCTGATAAAAAATGGAAGGAATTGGTGGGAGAAATAAAGAGATTGCACCGTTTATATGATGTAGGAATAGGAGCAATTGGAGCAAGATGGGGTTTCCAGGCAGAAACCACTTTTAGAGAAGCTATAAAAGGCATTTTAGAAGAAAGTTTCCCTGTAAAAGTTGAAAAATATCTTGCCATGGATGAAGAAGGTAAAGTCTTTGGCAGACCTGACCAGGTTGAACTTGACCTTATTATAAAAGATGGAGAAATAATAGCCGGGGAAATAAAATCTTCTATGAGTAAATCCGATGTTTATGCTTTTTACAGAAAGGTAAAATTCTACGAAGAGAAAGAAGGAAAAAAGGTTAGCAGAATGATTATAATTTCTCCAATGATTGAACCTATGGCAAAAAAAGTGGCAGAAGATTTAGGAATAGAATTCTATACATATCCTGATAACATAGAAAAATTATAGCATTTCAAAAGCTTTTTACAAAAAACGCAAATCATTCCCATATATTCGTAAATTTTACATCCATCCAATATATACGGAAAGAGCATAAAGTATGCAAATGCCATTTTTAGGCGGAAATAAATTTTATCTTTATAAGGCTATGGCGAACATAAGCACTAATTCTACCAATTTCAGGCATATAATGTAAAAAGAATAAAGAGAAATAAAAATAGAGGAGGGGTTTATCCCCTCCTGTAATTATTCAAGCGGGGATAAACCCCACTGCTACATAGACGAATTTCTGTGGATCATTTTTCAAACAGGTTTTTCTACATATTTAAAATTCTTTAAAGATTAGCAAAGGTTTTCTCTAAGGGTGGAACTACCTGTTTCTTTCTGCTCATTACTCCAGGCAACCATACACTCTTTCCTTCAAGCTTCTTACCAAAGGTATCTTCAACAATCTTAGGCTCGTCTGTAATTACCATCAATTCAGTTCCTTCTTTCATAATGTCAGTAAGCATTAAAACTATAGTGTGATATCCTCCCTCCTGCTTGATTTTGTTAAGTTCATTATAAATTTCTTCCATTCTGTTTTCAATAGCCTTAAGATCAATCAACTCAATCTGCCCTACACCAACTTTCTTTCCACTCATATTGTAATCTTTGAAGTCTCTCATAATAATGTCTTTAGCACTCATACCAGAAACATCAGAAAGTTTGGACTTTACCTCTATTCCAAAGCTTGTAATATCATCAATTCCAGCAATCTTGGCAAGCTCTTCAGCAGCTTCCTTATCCATGTCGGTGGTGGTAGCAGACTTAAATACTACAGTATCACTTAAAATAGCAGCTAAAAGAAGACCAGCCATTTCCTTAGGAATAGAAACTCCTGTTTTGTCAAAGAGGAACTTCAATACTGTAGCGGTGCAACCTACTGGAAAGTTTACAAAAAGAATAGGATTGGGGGTGGTTACATCTCCAATCTTGTGATGGTCAACCACAGCTACAATCTCTGCCTTATCAATGTTGTCAAGGCTCTGCACCTTATCAGAGTGATCCACAAGAGCTACTGTTTTTCCTTCTCCATCAGTCATAATTTCAGGAACAGCTACTCCAAACTTTTCCAGAACAAATTTGCTCTCAGCATTTGGTTCACCCTGAATTACAGGCACGGCTTCTTTTTCAACCTTCATAATTTTACAACCAGCCTTTTTCCATTCATTTAAAAGATAAGCAAAAACAATAGCAGAACAAACAGAATCTGTATCTGGCTTCTTATGACCTACTACATAAATTACATCGCTCATACTACACCTCCTGAAAAATTTTTTATTTTAAAATAGAAAATTATACTTATTTTTGTTACTTGTCAAGCGTTAAAATTCACTATATAATTTAAATAAAAAGAAAAAAAAGAAATTACAAAAAAGAAAATTTTTAATTTAAGTTTTTTTTCATATTTCCGATTTATTTCAATAAAGAGTGTAAAATGGAACGAGAGGCAGTTAGAATAGATGTAACTATTCCTTTAGAGGTAAAAAAAATTTCTAAGTTTCAAATAGAAAATAAAGTGGCTCGTATAGTAGGAGATGTGCCCATTTTTTCTTATATTCCTTTAAAAGACACGATGGATGAAGCTTTAAATACCTGGTTAAAACTAATTAATGCAAAGTTAGACTATCTTATCAATCTTCTTACAAGAGAAAAAGAGGGTTTTAATAATTTGGGTTATAAAAAAGTAAACATTAGTGAAAAAGGAATGCGATTTCCTTTTACTGAACCCTTGGAAATTGGAGAGTTTGTGGAAATTAAAGCTGTGTTAGATGTTTATCAACCCTTGGGTTTTTACTTGTATGGAAGAGTTGTTCGGTGTGAAAAAAAAGATAAGGAGTATGAAGTTGCTGTGGAATTTATAAATCTACCGTTAGAAGTAAAGGAAAAGATTGGTTTTTTTATCCTTCTTAAAGAAAGAGAGCTAATTAGAGAAGCAAGGTGTAAGTAATGCCTTCTATAGTTGGTTTGATTATAGTAATAATATGTGTTTTTGGAGGATATACCTTAGAACATGGAAATTTTTCAGTTTTGATTCAGCCTATAGAGTGGTTAATTATATTTGGAGCTGCTACAGGAGCTTTAGTAGCTGCCTCCACCCCTGAAGCTCTTAAAGGAGTTATCCAGGGAGTCATTCAAAGTCTTACTAAACCTCATGTATATGGCAAACAAGATTTTATAGATCTTCTTCTTTTACTTAATGACATATTTAAAAAAATTAAAAAAGAAGGTCTTATTTCAATTGAACAAGATATTGAAAATCCTGAGTCAAGTAAAATCTTTTCTTCCTATCCCACAGTTCTCAATAATCATTTAGCACTGGACTTTATAAGAAACACCTTTCGTTCTATTCTTACCACCAACATTACCCATTTTGAGCTGGAATCTCTTCTGGAAAATGAAATAGAGATTATTCATCATGAAATTCTTACTCCTGTTCACAGACTGGAAAAACTCGCTGACTCTATGCCAGGTCTTGGTTTAGTTGCTGCAGTTTTGGGAATTATTCTAACTATGGGTATGATTGATCAACCTCCAGAAGTTTTAGGGCACCATCTTTCTATAGCTCTTGCTGGAACTTTTTTCGGAATTTTAACCTGTTATGGTTTTATGGTTCCTTTGGTGCAGAAACTGGAGTTCTTCTGCGAGCAGCAAAAAGAATATTTATCTGTAATAAAAACTGCTATTGTTTATTTTATCGGTGGTGGTGCACCTCAAATAGCTGTGGAATTCGCCAGAAGAACTATTCCTCCTCATATAAGACCTTCTTTTGAAGAGCTTGAAAATCTTATGAAAGGTAAGAAATAAAAATGTCCACGCCTCCTATTATCATAAAAAAAGTTAAAAAAATTGTAGCTGGACATCATGGAGGATCCTGGAAAATTGCCTATGCAGACTTTTTAGCTGGTATGATGACCTTCTTCCTTCTTATGTGGCTGATCAGTATTATGTCTCCTAAACAAAAAGCCCAGGTTGCAGCTTACTTTAGAAAATTTAACATCTTTAAAAAAGCAGGACTTAGTATGATAATGGAATTTTATAAAAAAGGAACTATCCAATCTACTTCTTACTCTGGTTTACTTCCAGAAAAGATTTTTACTCTTAAAACTACAGAAGAAAAATTAAAAAAAATTGTAGAAACCTACCTTAAATCTTTAAAAGAGCATATTCTTATAAAAGTTGAGCAACGCTCTGGAAAAGAAAAAGTAATAAGAATTGAAATTGTAGATCTTCTTAATCGTCCTCTATTTTTACCAGGGAGTGCACAATTAACACCACAAGCAAAAAAAATTCTTAAAGCATTTGCTGATGCACTGAAGGAGTTACCAGTAAGTATTACTGTAGAAGGGCATACAGATGCTGCTCCTTCAAAAACAGGTAAAATAGGTAACTGGGAACTTTCTACTGCACGCGCACTTTCTGCCATGCTTGAGCTTGAAAAAGATGGACTTTCACCTAATAAAATTTACAAAGTGGTAGGTTATGCTGACAATCTCCCTCTTATTAAAGAAAATCCCTATGATCCAAGAAATAGAAGAATCTCCTTAGTAATAAGATATGCACCAAGCCTTAATAGTTCTAAAAACACTAACAAAAAAGCAAAAACATCTTCTTAACTTCTTAATCTAAAAATCACTTTTACAGGCACTTTATCAAACTTAAGGTCTTTTTGGAATCTATTTTGAATAAATTTTTCTATATTCTTGGGTAAATCCTCTGGATCCACATTAATAAAAACTACAAAAGTAGGAGGTCTTATATCCACCTGAGTGGCATAATAAAACTTTACTCTCTTACCTTTTACATTAAAACTATACTTTCCTTTTAAGTCTTCCAGAATCTTATTTACCAAAGCAGTATTTACCCTTAAACTATATTGCTCATATACCTCATCCACCAGCGGAAGGATTTGCTTTACTCTTCTTCCGGTTTTGGCAGAAATAGTTAATATAGGAACCCAGGACATAAATCTTATTCCATACTTTATGTTTTCCATCATTAGATTTCCAGCTTCTCTTTTATTATCAAAAAGATCCCATTTATTCACCAGAAGTATACAAGCTTTGTAATGCTTTTGAATCTGTCTTAACAACCTTTGATCCTGATTGGTTATCCCTTCTTCTGCAGTTACTACAAAAAGAACAATATCTACTTTCTGTAAGGTATCCAATGCTTTATCTACACTGAATTTTTCTGCTCTCTCCTCTATTCTTGTTCTTCTTCTTATTCCAGGAGTATCTATTAAAAGATACGCTCTTCCATCAGGTAAAGTTAACAAAACATCCACACAATCTCTGGTAGTTCCTGGAATTTCTGAAACAATCATTCTTTCATATCCGATGAGTTTATTTATAAGAGTGCTTTTCCCTACATTCGGTCTTCCCAAAATGGCAATTTTAACTGGACCTTCCTCTGGAATAGGTTCTAACTGATTTTGAGCATAATTCTTAATTAAATCCTTTAACTTGTCCACATTTTTGTTATTTTTTGCAGAAATAAAGATAATTTCCTCAAAACCAAGAGAATAAAAATCTACAGCATTATCTCTATCTTCTCTACTTTCTACCTTATTAACCACCAAAACTACTTTTTTACTTTTTTTTCTTAAGTATTCTGCAATGTTAATATCCTCTGCTGTAAGTCCTTCTTTAGCATCTACAACAAACAAGATCAGATCAGCATCCTCTAAAGCTTTTTCTACTATTTCTATAATTGTTTTACTAAAAAAGTTTTCTCCTCCCCAGTCAATTCCACCTGTATCAAGCACCCTTACTCCTTTACCTTCTTCCAGCTCTAAATATCCTTCTATCATGTCTCTGGTTACACCAGGGGTTCTCTCAACAATAGCTTTTCTTTCACCTATTAAAGTGTTAAAAAGTGTGGATTTACCTACATTTGGTCTTCCAACAATTACTACCTTATACATAAACTCTCCCTAAGAATCTTGCTCCTGCAAAAATTTCCATAAATCTGGGATCTTTATTTAGATCTAAATAAGTAATGTTTTTAAGAATGTCTTCTATCTCTGAAAATTCAGGTTTTTGCAAAAATTTTAAAGCACCTTCTCCTGCAGCATTCCCAAGCCCTTCAGTTTTTTCCAAAGCTTCCTCAGGTAACATACCTAAGGTCACTGCAGACTCTACTCTAATATGATTGCCAAAAGTTCCAGCTATATAAAATTTTTCTATTTCATTAAAGCTAAGCCCTACTTTTTCGCAAAGCACTCTTAAAATAGCATACATAGCTCCTTTAGACCTCAAAAAACTCTTTATTTCACTTTCTTTTATATAAATAAGTTTTCTCTCAGCAGTTTCTTCAGCAAAAGCCACTATAAAAGCTAATTCATCATCTATTTTTTTAAACCTATTGTGGAAAGATTTTTTAATAAATTTTCCTTCATTTGAAAGAAGTCCATTAATAAAAAGCTGTGCTATAAGATCAATAATACCAGATCCACAAATCCCCACTGGAGCTTTATTATTTAGAGTAAAATATTGCAATTCTTCTTTGTAAGAGTTTATTACAACAGAATAAATAGCTCCTTCTTTTGCCTGACAACCACATTCAAAAATTCCTCCTTCTAAAGCAGGACCTGCAGCTCCAGAAGTTACTAATAAAAAATCTCTATTTCCCAGCACAACCTCTGCATTAGTTCCCACATCTATAAAAAAGTAATATCCCTCTTTTTTATAAATCTCAGAAAAATAAAGCCCTGCAATTATGTCTCCTCCAAAATAAGCCCCTACTGAAGGAAATATAAAAACTTTTGCACACGGATGAGCCTTTAAGCCCAATTCTTTGGCTTCAAAAACTCCATATTCTTTTGTGCAAGGGCAAGGAGGATCGCCAAAAATATATCTTACAGGCAAACCCGCAAGAAAATGACTCATTACTGTATTGCCACAAATGGTAAGATAATAAATCTCACTCTTGCTTATTTTTTCAAGCTCTTTGTTTATAGCATCTACGGTAATTTTTTGAAGATATTTTAAATTCTCTTCCTTTCTTGCAAAATGTAATCTCGTAAGTATGTCCTCACCTACAACCACCTGGGGATTTACAATGGAAAATTTTTGTAAAACCTCTTTTTTTAAAAAGTCATACACATAAAATGCTATAGTGGTACTCCCCAGATCTATAGCTATTCCTAAAGCCTTTTCTAAAGGCTCGGAACTTATCTCTAAGATTTCCCATTCTTTTTCTTTTTTTCCTAAAACTGTCCATATCTTAAAATTTTTTTTTCTTAATTCATAAGGAAGTTTTCTAAGCACATATAAAGGGATTTTTACAGGTTCTTTTATAAACTCTGAAAGGGCTTCAAGCACTCTTAAAGAATCAAAGCTAACTTCTACAGAAGAAGGCTTGCCAACTTCTAAACAAACAACTTCTACAGCCTCTCTTACACATCCACTACACATTGGGCTATCCATAAATCACCTTCTTTTTTAACCTCTGCCATAGTAAAAGTGGCTCCTTTAACTTCAACCCCAAAACCAAATTTTTCAGAATCATAAAGGTCTCCCATAAGATTACCTTTTAAATTATACCCTTTTTTTTCTGAAAGTATAACCCCTTTAAATTCCGTAAAAATTACACTTTCTAAGTAAAAAAGGCTAAGAGCTTTATTAATAAACATTACAAAAAGCTCATCCAAAAATTCTGCTTCAATTTCTATATTAAAAGACTTTACAGCCTTTAGCTCCTCCCATTTAATTTCTTCTACAACTAAACTAAAAAGAGCTTTTAAAGCATGGGAAAAAGCTTCTTCTAAGGTCTTTCCATATCCTCTTATCCCTATATCTGCTCCGTGCTCAAAAGTTTCAAAATCCTTTGTTTTCATAAGTTTCCTCCTTATTATTCTACAAAAACCCTATGATATTCAAACTTTTTACAATAACCGCCCTCTATATAAAAGGGAATAAGCGGAAAAAAAGAAGAAAGCCAAAACTTCTTTCTCTTTTCTTTTTCCACGCATACTAAAAAATAACCTTCTTTTGGAAAAATGTAAATAGCACCATGTTTTTCTGTGCTGAAGTAAGGTTTTCCACTCTTTTTTATTAAAGAAATAATCTCTGGATGAGGATGAAATTTTCCTCTACCTGAAATCACAACAACCTCAGGATTTAACCATTCAAGTATTTCTTCATTAAATCCATTTTTAGAACCATGATGTGGAGCTACAAGAACCTCTACAGGGATAATTTCTCCTTTTCTTTTCATCCTATAAAATCTTTTTATATCTATATCTCCAGGAAAAAGCATAGTAAACCCTTTATATTCTAAATAAACCACCAAACTTTCCCTGTTAAGAGTTTCATACACCCTTTTACCAGGAAAAAGAAAAAGCTCTGTTTCTCCAATCTTTAAAACTGTTGGTTGAGTTAGCTCCTCAGGGAAGTAAAGTGGAGTTACCTTTTGCCAATCTTTCAATGAAAAATTACCTGAAATTATCTTTTTTATATAAAAATCTCTCTTTAATTCGTTTAATCCACCTGCATGATCCAAATCAGGATGAGAAATTATTAAAAACTCAAAATTTTCTAATCCCATTTTAGTTAAAACAGGCTCTAAATAAACTTTAGTCCAGTTAAATCCTTTAAATTTATAATTTGGACCTGTATCAATCAGAATATTGGTTTCTTTATTTTTTATTAAAAAGGCATCAGCTCGTCCTACATCAAATATGGTAATATAAAAAGTTCGGCTATAAAGAAATTTTAAGCTTATATACACTAAAACTACAGATAAAATAAACACCAGATACCTTCTGTAACCTCTGAAAAATCGGGAAATTAGTAAAAAAAGAACAATTACGCACAATATAAAAAATAAAATTAAATTAACTGGAAGTCCTGCTTTATATTCCACTTCAAAAAAGGGAATTTTTATATAAAATTTAAACAAAGCATCCAAAAGATATGCACACTTAAGGGCTATGTTTTCATTAATAAAGGAGAGTAAAGCTATAAAAAGAGCTAAAGGAATAAAGAAAAAACTCCAAAATCCTGTTGCAATTAAATTATTTAACGGCATTGCCAGAGGAAAGCGTCCATTTATATAAATAAGAAAAGGGAAAACAAACATACTAACAACCGAAGAGATAAAAAGAGAATAAATCAAATAATGCACCGCTTTTAAAAACCAGTGAGATTCTTTTTCTTGTGTTTTGAAGTAATCTTTAAAATAAATATTAAACAGCCTATCCCCTATTAAAAGTCCCAAAGTAGCTGTAAAAGAAAGCTGAAAGGAAAGATTTCCAATTAAATAGGGCTGGAATAGAAGTATTAGAGTTGCTGTGAGAAAAAGAATGATAAGTGAAGTGGTCGTTTTGAAAATTATTCTTGATACTACAAAAAGAACCAAAAATACAAACGCCCTTAGAGCTGAAGGACAAAAACCTGAAAATACAAGCACGAGAAAAGCACCAGGTAAAGCCAGTAAATAAGAAAAATTTTGCAAAGGATATCCTATTTTAATAACAGGAGTGTATTTTAAAATAAAATAGCTAAGCTGATAAAATAAGCCAAAAAGAATAGCTAAGTTAAAACCTGAAATAGCCAGTTGATGATAAAGTCCCTGGGCTTTTAATTTCTCCAAGTATTCAGAAGGTAAGTTATATTCTACTCCCAGAACCAGAGCCTGAAATAAGCCTCGGGCTTCTCCTGAGAGTTTTTCTGAAAATTTAAGAAGTTTATACCTTAAAAACTCTAAAACTGGAGCTTTTTTAAAACTACATACTATAGGTTTGTTTTCCAGAAAGTTAAGTTCAGAATTTATTCCTTTTACCAATAGTCTTTTAATTTTTGGAGTATAAAAAGGATTCAGATACTCTTTGAGCTTTTTTCTTTTAAAATAAAGTAAACACATATCTCCTGGTTTAAAAAATTTTTTGGAAGTTTTAAAAATAAAAGAACCTATAGCAGAACTCTCGGCATAGATAAGATACCCTTGATAATAAGGCTCAACTCTTTCTATTCGTGTAAGTAATTCTGCCTCCTCAAAATCTTTATTTTTCTTTAAACTCTTTAAGTGTGCCCAATAAAATTCTCCTCCTATAAAAAAGAGATTTAGTCCTATAATCCAAAGTATAATAGATTTCTTTTGAGGAGAAAGCTTTTTTATCCAAATATGGGCTATAAACAAAAAAGAAGGAATTAGCAGTAAATAGAAGGGAATGTGATAAAACGAAAGAAAAAGACCGAGAATAAAAGATGATGTTAATAGAAAAACACCTGTGTGGACTTCGTAAAAGATTTTACTTTTTGGAGTAGTCTCTTTTTCCAAAGAGGGCTTCTCCAATTCTCACAATTGTAGCACCCTCTTCTATAGCCACTACATAGTCATTACTTGTGCCCATAGAAAGCTCTTTAAAATCTTCATCCATATAAGGTTTAATTTTTTCAAAAAGTTCTCTCATCTTAATGAAATAAGGTCGCACCTCCTCTGGATTTTCTTTATATGGAGGCAAACACATAAGCCCCTTTATTTTAATCCTGTCAAATTTCTTTACTTCCTGGATAAACTCTTCAAGCTTCTCTGGTAAGATTCCTGCCTTAGTTTCCTCTTTGCCAATATTTATCTCTATAAAAACAGGCACTACTATGTCCAATTTTTCAGCATATTTTTGGATAGCTTGAGCAAGTTCAATTCTATCAAGTGTCTCAATTAGATGAAAAAGTTTAAGAGCTTTTTTCACTTTATTTGTCTGAAGCCTTCCAATAAAATGCCATTCAAGGGGACAATCTTTTAAAAACTCCTTCTTTTTTTCAGCTTCCTGCACATAGTTCTCTCCTATCAATTTAAGCCCCAGTTCATATGCAATTTTAATTTTTTCCAGAGGTTGTTTTTTAGCTGCACCAAGGAGTTTTACCTGCTCTGGTTTTCTACCAGCCCGAAAACATGCCTTGGCTATTCTCTCTCTTATCTCTGTAAAGTTCTTTTCAAGAAAGGATTTTAGTTCCATATTTAGCAGTTCACTTTTTAATAGTTTACAGGTATTAATAAAACTTCCTCTTCTTCTAAGACCCTTTCACTGGCTTCTACATATACTACCGCAGGAATGACCTCTTTTTTTAACACTTTGCTCAAAATTTCAGCTCTCTTTTTTGCCCTTTCCAGATCCTCTGGGTAAAGACTGTAAGAAATTTCTACTGCTAAAGTTACTTCTTTTCCTGTGCTTCTTATTTTTCCGCTAACTACAAGATCAAGTTCAAATAGTGAATCTCTTTCCTCTGGAGTAATTTCTCCTCTTTCTTCAGCATCATCAATTTGTTCTACCAGACCAAACATTTCTATCAGTTTAGCTTTTTTTAACAACCTTCCAAAATAAGCATAATATCTTTCTCTTACAGTTCTTTCAAACTCCCTCCCTTTAAACCTTCCAAACTCTCCTTTTAAATACTTCATATCTTGCTTTAAAATTGTCACCTCTTGCTTCAAAACTGCTACATCCTGCTTTAATACCGCTACATCCTGCTTTAATACCGCTACATCTTGCTTTAATGTATCTACATCTTTTCTAAGTTCTTCATAATTTTTTTCCAGTCTTTCAACTCTTTTAAGAAGCTCGTCTATCTTCTTAGGAACTTCTAAAAGCTCAGTAGTAAGAATAAGCTTTCTAAGCTCTTCCAGCCACTCTGGATGCTGCTTTAAAGCCCTTAAAATATCTGCAAAAGTTAAAATAGGATAATCTTCCCCAAATTCCTTCTTTTTTTCTTCCTTTTTTGTTTCTGCCTGCTCTTGCATCTCAGACCTCTGTAAGTTAAATTCCTCTTTTAAACTATAAACTTTTTTAAAATGTTGTCAATTTAAAAATTTACTCTATTAATCCCTGCTCAGTAATTATTAAATCTACTCTTTGATCGTGTGCTTCAAGTGGTAGCTTTTCAAAAATCTGAAAGGAAAAAGCCACGCCAATTTTAAAAGTCTTAGTTTTAACAAGCACTCTATCGTAAAAACCACCTCCATATCCTATTCTACCTTTTTTTATATCAAAAGCAACCCCAGGAACAAATATAAGATCCAGCTTTTTTATATCTATTTCTGGATTTTGATAAGGAGGCTCAAGAAGATTAAATGGACCAGGAACAAGCTCTGAAAAAGAAAAGACTTGATGAAAAGTAAGAGTTTTTTTCTGCAAATGAGTCTTTGGTAAAAATACTTTTTTTCCTTCTAAAAAAGCTTTACCTATTAAACTTTTTAAATTTACCTCTCCTGGTTTAGCAAAATAAAAAGCTATATAGTTACTTTTTTTATAAACGGGTAATTCAGCAATTTTTTTACAAATCTCTTCACTCCACTTATTTAGCAATTCCAAAGAATAACTTTTTCGTAAAGTATAGATTGACTTCCGAATCTCTTTTTTGGAGAAAGTTGTTTTAGTTTCCTTCTCTACGAACATATTCTTAAACAATACCTGTTTTCCTTCGTTTCAATTACAATATCCCTTTATTGAGAAAATTATAGAAGCGCTTTTGTAAACTATCAAGAGATTAAGAAAAAAATTAAAAAAAGCCCCCATTTTGGGGGCTTAAAGGTTCATCTTTTTAAAATTTCTAAAAAATGTTCTTTATCTCGGAGTTCCTGCTTTTCCTTTTTCAGCCACCAGCAATCTGGTTAAAGCTCTCTGAAGAGCTGCCTTAGCTCTGCCATAATCAATCTTTTCAGCCTGAGCTGCATACTGCTGAAGACGCTTTTCAGCCCTTTCCTTTGCCCTTAAAGCTCTTTCCACATCTATCTCCCAGGCACGCTCAGCAGCTTCCACTAAGAAGGTTATCTTATTCTTAGAAACCTCACAGAATCCTCCACTAATAGCCACCCACTCTTCTTTATTCCCTGCTCTATAATACAACGGACCTATCTTTACTGCAGCTACCATGGGAACATGGTTGGCAAGCACACCAAATTCACCAGCTACACCTGGTGCTGTTACAACATCTACTTCTTCACTAACTACTACTCTATCTGGGGTTATTATTTCAAGTAAGATCTTAGCCATTTACCCCTCCGTTAACCCTCCATTAACTTCTTGGCTTTTTCTACAGCTTCTTCTATAGTTCCAACCATATAGAAAGCCTGTTCTGGTAGGTCGTCATGTTTACCTTCTAATATCTCTTTAAATCCTCTAATGGTATCTTCAAGTTTTACATACTTTCCAGGAAGACCTGTAAACTGCTCAGCTACATGGAAGGGCTGAGAAAGGAATCTCTGAATCTTTCTTG
>CAZQIW010000035.1:0-1434 GCA_964593845.1 uncultured Thermodesulfatator sp.
TCATTAAATAAAAAAGGAACCACAACCTTATCATGCTGATAAAGAACTTTTAAAGCTTTTATCTTCTCTCCTAAAATTTTCTTTAAATCTTTATCTACCTCTGTTTTTTTCTCTTTTTTATCCGTAGAAACCAGATCTTTTACAAAAGTAGCAAGTAAATCTAAGTCTTTTCTTAACAGAACTTTTTCTGTAGATCCTTTCTCAAATCCCTGCTGAACCAAATAAAATAGTTTTAAATCCGTAGCTACAGTCTCTTTTTCTTCAGAAATGAGCTGAAGAACTATTGGATGTCCTGTTTTTATTACTCTTACTCTTATGGTTTCTCCTGGTTTGAAATCTTCAGGATTTATAGTGCCTCCAACTCTTGCCTGAAACCTTTCTCCTCCAAGCTCAAGATCCAGGGTTTTCCCTTCAATATTAACAACTCTAATAAGAAGCTCTCTACCTGGTCTGGTAAAGAAGGACCATAAATTTTCAGGAAGATAAATTATTGGAGCAGAAGCAGTTATCTGCATAGCTTCTTAGATAAAATAAGTTCTACTTCTGCTTCACTTAAACCTAATTTTTTAGCTATTTCTCTTGGGCTCTTCCCTTCTCTTGCCAGTTTATGCACTCTTTCTTTTATATTTCCCTCTGAGGACTTTGAAATACCTGCTTTCCTCTTGCCCTGAAGTTCTTCCAGTTTTTTTACCAGCTCCTGAGCTTTCTCTATACTTTCTTTTATTTCCTCCCAGGGAAGATCAAATACTTTTTTAAACCTAACATAAAAAAATACAAAAACCATTATCATTATAAAATCTATTATCAACAAAACAATCAAAAATATGTTTGTAAGATCTATCATCTCTTAAGCTTTATAAATCACTCCATCAAGTTCTATTTTTTTTGGGGTAGGTGAGATTCCCTTTTTTTCAAATACCTTCTGTAAGCTCTTCTCCACCTGTTTCTTTTGTTCAGGATTATACCATACTTTTACTGGTATTTTTTGTAAGTATTCATAAAGAATTTCTCTATACTCCACTTCGTTAGCTACAATCTTTCTCATAGTAGCACTGCTATCAAAATACAAAACCGCATCCACATTCAAAAAGGTCTTAAAATCAAGGGGAATAAAAAAATTTTTAAGCTCAAACTTATAAGGATAAGAAGCCGTGTTCCCCTGAGTTTTTGAAAGAATAAGCTTAGTAGGATGTTTTATTTTAAAAATCTTTTTTACAGGGGGTATTTTTTCCTTCTTTTGAATCTCTACAGACTGATTAGAAGGTTTCAAAACCTGTTTTTTTTCTTGCTTACCTTTTATTAGTTTAAAACCAATCCAAAATCCTATAAGGGTTAACCCTAAACAAACAATAATACCCCCAATAAGAAGATAATTAAGAAATCTCTTTTCTTTCTTATGTGGAACTATCTCTTCTTCTTTAATTTCTTCTTTAA
>CAZQIW010000035.1:1534-12864 GCA_964593845.1 uncultured Thermodesulfatator sp.
TGGGCTCTTCTACAGGTTCCTCTTTTTTTTCAGAAAGATCTTCTTCTTGTTCTGAAGAGATCTCTTTTTCTTCTTTTTCCTCAGACTTTTCAACATCTTCTTTAATTTCTTCTAAATCTTTTTTAATATCCTCTTCCAAATTATCCTCCTAATACTTTTTCCAGTTTTTCCTTTAAGGTCTCAGGAGTAAAAGGTTTAACAATATACTGATTTACTCCGTGTTTTATAGCTTCTATAACATTGTCTTTTTGTGCCTCAGCTGTTACCATAATGAAGAGAGTATCTTTTAAATTAGGATCACTTCTCACAGTTTTAAGAAGTTCCAATCCGTTCATTTTGGGCATATTCCAGTCAGAAATTATAAGGTCTATCTTCTCCTTTTTTAAAACTTCCAAAGCTGTGGTGCCATCATCTGCTTCATAAATGTTTTTAAAACCAAGCTGTGTTAAAATGTTTTTTATAATCTTCCTCATAGTAGCAAAGTCATCCACCACTAAAACTTTAAGATCTGTGTTTAATCCCATCAGCTCCCTCCTTCTTGTTTATTTTTTTTGTTTAATATACTCCTTAATTTTAAAATAGCCTGGTTATGAATCTGAGAAACACGGCTTTCTGTGCATTCAAGAATTTTTGCAATTTCTTTCATGGTCAGTCCTTCATAATAATAAAGAGCTAAAACCAATCTTTCTCTTTCTGAAAGATATTCCAGAGCTTTTTCCAGTTTTTCTACCAGTTCTTTAAGAGCATACTTCTCAAAAGGATCCTCCTTCGGATCTCCTGCAATAAATTCAAAAATATCTTCTTCATCTAAATCAGGAATTTTTTGCTTAAAATTCTGTATATCAATAAAACTTACCCCTTTTATACTCTCAAGAAACTTATAATACTCGTCTAAATTAAGATTCATAGCCTGTGCTATTTCCTCTTCAGTAGGCATTCTTCCAAGTTTCTTATGCAACTCCCTTATCTTCTCCTCAAATTCATTTATTTTTTCTTTTACACTTCTTGGTATTATATCTATTTTTCTAATTTCATCAAGCATTGCTCCCTTTATACGAAACTCGGCAAAGGTCTTAAATTTAACTTTTTTTGAAGGATCATATCTATTATAAGCCTCTATTAAACCTATTATTCCTGCTGAAATCAAATCTTCCTTGGTAAGCACAGGATTTCCTTGATAAGAGTATTTATTTGCCCAATAATTAATCCTTGGCAAAAATTCCTCTATTACTTCTTCAAGCGGTGGTTTTTCATAAAGTATTTTACCTGCTATCCTGCTCATCATAAGCCCTTTCCCACTTATTTAATTTTTAAAAATTTACCAATCTTTCCAAAAAAGTCTCAAGTCCTTTTTCCTGCTGTGGATTATATCTTAATAATTTATAGCTAATTTCTTTTACTTTCGCACTTATGGGATTTTCTGCACATAAAGATAAATAGGGAATTTGGGATTTTATTGCTTTTTTCACGCACTCATCATACACAAGGCTTCCTAAATAGGATAATTTAATTTCTGGTAAAAATCTTTCAAGAACATAAAGAAGCTGACGATAAATCCTTTTTCCCTCTGTTTCGTTGTTTACCATATTAACCACTAAATAAAAATCTTTTATTTTATGTCTTTTATAAGCCACTTTTATTAAAGCATAAGCATCTGCTATAGAAGTAGGTTCTGGAGTGCAAATAATTATGCGTTCACCTGCAAGAACTAAAAAGAATAAAACATTATCAGAAATTCCTGCAGAACTATCAAAAAGTAAATAATCATAATACTTGAAAGCCTCTTCCATCTGGTCTTTTAAAAGAAGTTTTTGCTGAGAGTTTAAGTTTGTTAACTCCACTACCCCTGAACCTGCAGGAATAATATCAAATTTATACTCTGTAGAATAGATAATATCTTTTAAAGTAAGTTCTCCACTGAGGACATACCGTATATCAAACTTGGGAGAAATACCCAGCATTACATCTACATTAGCAAGCCCTAAGTCTGCATCAAAAATAAGGACTTTTTGGTGTGCTTGCGAAAAAGCTAAAGCTAAATTAATAACAAAACTTGTTTTTCCTACTCCTCCTTTTCCACTTGCTATAGCAATGCTTCTCATAAAACCTCCTCCTAATTTATTCAATACCCCTTAAAAATAGTTTTATTAAACTATCTTCTTCAGCTCTTATTATATCCTCAGGTAATCTTTCTCCTGTGGAAATAAAGGTTATCGGAGGAAATCTACTATCAAGAAGCCATAAAATGGGTAAACTATTAGAAATTTTATCAGTAAAAGTTAAAAAAATTCCCTCCACAATTAGTCTTTCTATCTTTTCCCATACCCTTAACACATACTCATAATGCTCAGTTGCCTTTACCACCCACTGAAACCTTAAAAAAGGCATTTTTATAAGTAAGTCCTCCAGATCTTCTACTCCAAATTTTTTATTTAGCCCAGGTGTATCTATTAAAATATAATCATATTTATTAAAACTTCCTCCAATTTCTTTAAAATCTTCAATATCCAGCACTTCAAAATCTATTTCCAGTAATTCAGCAAGCCTTTTTGTCTGAAAAGCCCCTCCCACTTTATAGGTATCAAGGCTTAATACTAAAATATTAGCTTTATATCTATATTGATACCAGATAGCAAGTTTAAAAATATTAGTGGTTTTACCTACTCCAGATTCTCCAATAAATACCTGATATTTTGAATTCGGCACACTTCCCTTTTCTTTTAATTTTACAGAAATATACTCTGGAAGCTCAAGGTTTCTCTCAACCATTTCTTTTGCTATAAAAACTGGTAACCCTTTTTCAAGAAGTTTAAGATAGTTCCAGTCTTTAAGCTGAGGAGCAAGAACCTGTTTTAACATATTTTTTATCTCTGCAAGCTCCTGTCTTATGTCACTTTCTATCCGAGGCTCTACCAGAGGAACTTCAGTTCTTACTTCAGGTGTAGCAGAAAGAACTACCTCTTCCTCCTCTATTGCTGCAGTAATTTCAAAAAAATCTCCTTCATCTGTTTTTATTTTTTCTGAATTTAAAATAACTGCATCCTCTCCAAACTCTTTTTTCACTTTATTCAGGGCTTCTAAAATAGTTTTTCCTCTAAATTTTTTTATCTTCATTTCTTCATCTCTTGGTTATTTTTTTATTCCCTTACCAACCTTACCACTTCTAAAATCTCTATTTTAATTTCAGGTGGAATTTCTGCCTGAGATATTACAGGCACATAAGACAGTGTTCTTTCCACAAGTTTTCTCAAATGTCTTCTAATGGTTGGGCTACAAATTATAGCTGGTATTACATTTTTCTGCCCTGCCCTTTCCACTGCCTGAGTAAGTGTAGCCACTATTTTACTTCCTATCTTTGGATCTATCATTAAAAATGTTCCCTGCTCTGTTCTCTGAAGAGACTTTCTAATAGCATCTTCTATATCGTCTCCCACTACTATAGCTGGAAGAGTATTATCTACAAGATAAGGTTTTACTATGTATCTGGAAAGTTTCTGTCTTACATACTCTGTTAATACCTCTGGATCTTTTACACTGGAAGCATAATCACTTATAGTTTCAAAAATGGTAATTAGGTCCTTAAGAGGAATACCTTCTCTTATAAGACTTTGCAATACTTTCTGAATTATTGTTAAATTGGCATTATTCAGACATTCTTCAACTACTTTAGGATAATACTTATTAAGAGTATCTATAATCCTCTGCACTTCCTGTTTAGTAAGAAGTTCGTCTGCATATTTCTTTATAATTTCAGAAAGGTGAGTGGTAATTACAGTGGAGAGAGTTACTACTGTAAAACCTGCCATTTCAGCATCTTCTCGTAAGTTTTCAGGAATAAAATAAGCAGTCATTCCAAAAGTAGGATCCTTGGTAGGAATGGCTCCTTCTGGAGGAGTAAGATCTGGGCTTGAAGGCAGAGCCATGAGATAGTTGGGCATAAGTTCTCCTTTAGCTACCTCCACTCCTTTTATTAAGATAGAATACTCTCCTGGTTTCAGGCTTAGATTATCTCTTACATGCACAGAAGGGATCATAATACCCAGTTCTTGAGCAAGATGTTTTCTTAAATTCTTAATTCTTTCAAGTAGGTCTCCTCCTCTATTTTCATCAGCAAGATAAATTAAACCGTATCCAAGTTCTATAGCAAGAAGCTCAACTGGTCTTATCTCTTCTGTTTCAGGTGGTGGAGCAGGAGCTTCTTCAACCATTTCTTCTTCTGCCTTTTTCTTCTGGTGGGTATAGGCAAAGTATCCAAGAGTAAAAAGAAAAAGACTAAAAAAGAAGAAAGGTAAAAAAGGTAACCCCGGGACTAAGGAAAGAATAAAAACTACTCCTGCTGCAAGCATTAAAACCTCTGGGCGGGAGGTAAATTGTTTAGCAATATCCTTTCCCAAGCCTGATTCTGCTGCAGCACGACTCACCAATATACCAGCAGAAGTAGAAACAATAAGAGCAGGTATCTGAGAAACCAATCCATCTCCTATTGTAAGAATAGTATAAGTTTTAGCGGAAGTGGCTAAATCAAGCCCTCTCTGAAGAGTTCCAATTAAAATACCACCTATAATATTAATAGAAGTAATTACTAACCCTGCTATAGCCTCTCCTCTTATAAACTTAGAGGCACCGTCCATAGCTCCATAAAAATCTGCTTCTTTAGCAATTTCTTCTCTTCTTCTTTTAGCCTCCTCCTCATCTATTAAACCTGCATTTAAATCAGCATCTATAGCCATCTGTTTACCAGGCATGGCATCTAAAGTAAATCTCGCAGCAACTTCTGCAATTCTTCCTGCTCCCTTTGTAATTACCACAAAGTTTATCAATACTAAGATTAAAAATACAATAAATCCAACAATGTAGTTTCCTCCAACCACAAATTCTCCAAAACTTCTGATAATATGTCCTGCTGCATAGATTCCTTCGTGTCCTCTAAGAAGGATCACCCGGGTAGTGGCAATGTTCATGGATAATCTAAAAAGAGTAGTTAATAAAAGAAGGGATGGAAATCCTGTAAAATCAAGGGGTTTATTAACCTGCATGGTCATTATAAGAATCAAAAGAGAAACAGAAAAGTTCAAACCAAGGGCAAGGTCAATAAGATAAGGAGGTAAAGGAAAGAGCATTATAGAAAGTAAGACGATTATTCCAGCAATAGCAGTTATATTATAAAAATCAAAAAACTTTTTAAGAGCAAGCTCTCTCTCCATAGCTCACCTTATTGCATTATTTTTTTATTTTTGAGCTTATAAATATAAGCAAGCACCTTTGCCACTACCTGATAGAGGTCTTCAGGAATATATTCTCCAACCTCTACCTTTTCATAAAGCAGTCTTGCAAGTGGAGGATCTTCATAAATAGGCACTTTATTTTCCATAGCTATTTCTTTTATCTTCTGAGCAAGATAGTCTTTTCCTTTAGCAATTACCTGAGGAGCTGGCATCTTTCCAAATTCATACTTTAAGGCAACAGCATAATGAGTGGGGTTGGTAATAACCACATCTGCCTCGGGAACCTCGGCAAGCATTCTTTTTCTGCTCATCTCTCTCTGCTTCTGCCTTATCTTGCTCTTTACCCAGGGATCTCCTTCTGTTTGTTTAAGCTCTTCCTTCAATTCCTGACGAGTAAGTTTTAACTTTCTCTCTACATCCCATCTGGCGTAAAGCCAATCAAGAATACCCAGCACTGCAAGAACCACAAGCAATTTTTCTATAAAATCTTTTAAAAAGCTCTTAAAACTAAAAACTACATAAGGAACATCCATTCCCAGAAGTTTTAAAATATTTTTAAAGTGCTTTTCTATAATCCAATAAGACACTCCTACTATAATAACCAGTTTTATAATGGCTTTTACAAGCTCAAAAAATGCTGTAAGAGAAAAAAGTCTTTTAAATCCTTCTACAGGATTTATTCTTTCAAAGTTAAAACCTATAGCCTCTGATGCCCAGACTCCTCCACCTGTCTGCAAAAGATATACAATAATAGCAACCAAGGAAATAAGAGCAAAAAAAGGAAGAAGCATTTTTGTAAGCTTTCCTATAATATCATGCGTAAATCCTATAAATGAGCTTAAATTTAAGTCAAAATAGTAACTATTTAGACACTGGTAAAAGATCATATAAAACTGTTGAAAGAAAACATAGCTAAACAGCATAAAAGTTAAAAATCCAGCACTTAACACTGCAACAGAAGAAAGTTCTCTGCTTTTAACAATCTGTCCTCTTTTTCTTGCCTCTTCACGCCGCCGTGGCGTAGGCTCTTCAGTTCGTTCCTCAAGAGGTTCCTCAGGCATATCTTACCCTCTCTAATAAAGATGTAAAATTAACATTAAGCTTTTAAAATAATCAATAAGGTAAGGACGAATAATCCTTGGCAACAAGATCAGCATAAATCCAAAAAATATCATTCCAAGACCAATCGTTAAAGGAAAACTTACAAAAAGCACATTCATCTGAGGAATTAAACGCCCTATAATAGAAAGAGCTACATAAATGAGCATCATAAATACCATAAGAGGAGCCAGAAATTTAATTCCCACTTCAAAAATCATTTTGCTCTTTTTTATAATAAAAAGCCCAAGTTTTCCGCTTAAAATAAAAGTGCCAGGTGGAATTTTTTCAAAGCTTTCATAAATAAAGTAAATGAGATAGTGGTGGAAATCAAAAGTAAAAAATACCAATAGAAAAACAATATACACAAACTGAGAAATAACTGGCAAACTAAAACCAGAAATAGGATCTATAGTCTGGGTAATACCAAAGCCCATCTGATAGCCCACCAGTTCTCCTCCTACCTGAAGACCCGCTAAAATTATTCTAAAAAGTAAAGAAATAAGAAATATCAACACAAAATCAGATAGCATAATTAATGCCAATTGATAAATGCTGGTAATATGAGGAAGTTTAAAATGCACTACAGGAGTTAAAGCTAAAGCCAGAATTACAGAAATGAAAATTTTTAAGCTGGTGGGAAGAAGAGTTCCACTAAAAACAGGAAAGAGAAAAAAAAGAAGGAGTATTCTAAAAAATACGAAGAAAAAAATATACAAATTATGCTCAAGTGCCTTCAGTATATCCATTTTCTTTTTTTACTTAATATAGTTCGGGATGTTTAAAATTAGGTGTTCTGTAAAAGTAGTAAGTTTTTTTAACATCCAGGGAAGGGTAAGGATAAATACCAAGATCATTGCCAGGATTTTGGGCACAAAAGTAAGAGTCATTTCCTGAATCTGGGTTACAGCCTGTAAAATGCTTATTACTAAACCCACAATCAAAGCAGTAAGTAAAAAAGGAGCTGAAATTAAAATACAAAGGGTGATGGATTGTTTGGCAAGTGTCAAAATTGTGGCATCTGTCATATTTCCTTCACCTCCTTTTTTAATGAAAACTTTTTACAAGAGACATTATAAGAAGATTCCATCCATCTACCAGCACAAAAAGTAAAAGTTTAATAGGTAAGGAGATCATCATTGGGGGTAACATTAAAACTCCCATAGAAATTAAGACACTTGACACTACCACATCTATAATCAAAAAAGGCACATAGAGTAAAAATCCTATCTGAAAAGCAGTTTTAAGTTCACTTATCATAAAAGCTGGAACAAGAGTAAAAAAGGAAACATCTTCAGGGGTTCTTGGACGAGGCTCTCCTCTAAGTTTTATAAAAAGTGCCAGGTCTTTTTCCCTTGTGTTTCTAAGCATAAATTTTTTAAAAGGTTCTTCTATCCTTTGAAAAAGCTCTTTTTCATTTATTTGTTTTTCAAAATAAGGAGTAAGTGCGTTTTGATAAACAGCTTTAAAAGTGGGGCTCATAATAAAAAAAGTTAAGAATAAAGCGAGTGAAATAAGAACTTGATTAGGAGGGGTCTGCTGCGTTCCTAAGGCATGTCTTAAAATAGAAAAAATAACTATCAATCTGGTAAAAGAGGTGAGCATAAGAAGAAGGGCTGGAGCTATAGAAAGAACTGTAAGTAAAATAAGAACTTGTAATATAGTTGAAACCTGTTCTGGGGTTTTAGCAGTCTCAAGCCCGATTTTAAGAGTAGGTAACGCTATAGCATAAAAACTAAGCATTATCATTTTTTATTTCCCCTAAGTAGCTAAATCCCTTATCCGAATATCCTATAAGTATCCTCTTTCCATCTACTTCTATTAACAAAAGTTGTGCCTTATAGTTAATAGGTCTTATTTCCAAAATTTTTATAAGATTTGATGTTGATTTTTTGACAGAATATTTTCTATAGAAATGAAGTCCGATGGGAAAAAGGCTTAAAATTAGCAAAAGTATTCCCAGGCTCTGTAAATAATAAAGCCACTCCATCTTAGGAACCCAATTTTTTGATTCTTTCCTTGGCACTAATAATTTCTGTAATTCTTACTCCGAACCTATCATTAACTACTACCACTTCTCCTTTTGCCATAAGTTTTCCATTTACCAGAACTTCCACAGGTTCTCCCACAAATTTTTCAAGCTCTATGATAGAACCCTGGTTGAGTTTAAGAAGGTCTCTAATCATCATTCTGGTGCGTCCAATTTCCACAGTAACTTCCAGTGGAATGTCCAGTATAAACTCAAGTTCTGGATGCACTCCAGATGCTTGAGCAGGAGTAAGTTCTTCCAGGCTTGCAGGTTGAGTTTGAATAGACTCTTTAGAAGAAGGGGGTTCTTCCTTTTTCTCTTCTGTTTTTGTCTCGGCTGCCTGAGCTTCTTTAAGAGCTTCTTCCCACAATGCCATTAAATCTTCAGGACTCATCTCTTCTGCAGAGTCACTTTCCTGAGATCCTTCAGAAGAAGCCTCAGACCCAGCTTCTTGAGTTGCTTCTTGAGATTCTGCTGCAGCCTCTTGAGTTTCCTGAAGCTCTGACTGAATTTCTTCTGTGGTTTCCTCCATTGGTTCTTTATTTTCCTCCAACATTTAACTTGCCTCCTTTAATCCATTTTCTTCTTCTTCAGCACTTAAAAACTTTTCTACCTGAATAGCTAAATGGTTCTTAAATACCCCCAGTTTACCAAGTATTTTAGGAATTCCTTCTATATAAACCTCAATAGGTTCCTCTACCTTTTTATCTAAAACAACCACATCTCCTTCTTCTAAATTAACAAGATCCTCAAGAGTAATGGTTCCTCTTCCTAAAATAGCTCTTACATTTACTTCACTACTTAAGATATATCTTTCCAGTGTTTTTTTCCAAGTAAGATCTACATACTCTTCCAGTTGATAAGGTGAATAAAGTTTCTCTTTTATAGGTTGAAGAGTGCTCAGAGAATAACAGAAGAGTATTTTACCGCTTACAGTCTCAAGATCTAAATTGTATCCAGTTACTATTACAGTTTCTTCTGGCATTAATACCCTTGCAAACTGAGGATTTACTTCTCCTCTTACATACTTAGGTTTTACTGGATAAATATTTTTCCAGGCTTTTTCCAGTTCTGAAAAAATCAAATCTACTACTTTTTTTAAAAGTCTTTGCTCAATTGGAGTAAATTCTCTACCTTCTATTTTTATGTGTTTTCTTTCGGCTCCAAGGAATCTTTCTATAAACAAAAAAGCAAGGGTCGCATCAATAATCAAAAGTGCCTGACCTTTTAAAGGTTCTAATCTAAATATGTGAATAGAAGTAGGAACAGGTATTTTATTTAAAAAGTCCTTAAATCGTTCCATCTGAAGAGGAAGATTAGTAATATCTATCATTTCTTTAATTAAAGTAGAAATTTGCATTCTCAAACTACGGGCAAGCTGTTCATTAATAACTTCAAGACCTGGTATTTTTAATCTGGCAGAAATCGTGTAATTTTTAAAATCAAAGAGCTGAACTTTCTCTTCTTCCTTTTTTTCTTCAGGGGTGGTGTCTATCTGACCCTCTTCCAGCCCTGAAAGCAGAGCATCTATTTCATCTTGACTAAGAACCTTATCCTCCATAGCTACTCCACAATATATTGGGTTATATAAATTCCTAAAACTATATCTTCTCCCAACACTTCATTTAGCTTTTCTAATAGCTCTTTTTTTATTTCCTCTTTAGCTTCTGGCTGTAATACCTCTTCTGGTGTTTTACCACTTAAAACTGTTATAACTACATCTTTAATAATGGGTTCTTTTTCCTTAATCTCCTCTTCATATTTTTTATCTGGAAGAGCTAAGGCTAAGCCTATTTGTATATATCGCTTTCCAGTAGGATCAAGAAGATTTACTACTATAGGTTCCAAACTATAAAGAGAAAAGTTTTTAACCTCCTTTTTAACATGTTCTTTTTTAGCTTCTCCCTCTCCCTCTTTTTTTCCAGAAGTTAACATCATTACAGCAACTCCAGCTATAGCTATAATAACAATTCCAATCAGTATAAAAAGAATAAGCTTTTTCTTACCACCTTTTTTACCACCTTCTTGAGCTTGCTCTTTCTCTTCTTCCGCCATAGCTACAACCTCCTTTTAAAAATTTTTTATACAATTTTTATACCTATTTCATCTTTTTATTAATACCAAAAAAATACTTTATCTCTCCAGTTTTATGTCAAAAATTTGTCATTAATGTCAAAAGTTCTATATTTAAGTTCTCTGTAAAGTAAAAATTGTTTTATAAGTAACCCTTGAGAAAATCCTCCAAGTCCTTTTTTAGAAATTATTCTATGACAGGGATATACTAAAGGAAGAGGATTTTTAGCTAAGGCTCTTCCCACTGCTCTAAAAGCCTTATTAGCTTCTATCCTTTCTGCCAGTTCTTTATAAGTAATTATCTCCCCTATTTTTAGTTTCCTTAACTCAGCTAATACTCTTTTTTCAAACTTTGTAACCTGTATCCTGTGAGGAACATCAATAAAATTTTTTTTAAAGGTCCAGTATTCAACCAAAGCTTTATAAAACTTTTTTACCCAATTTAGAACTTTTTTATCTGTTAAATATTCTATCTCTGGTTTTAACTTGAAGCTAAATTTTAACTTTATACTTAACAAATTACCTTCCTCATCCCACAAAAGCTGAAAATAAAATGGAAAAAGATTAACCTTAGCTTCTTGCATTTTTTTATTTTTAATTATAATTAAAAGTATGAAGCAAGTAAAGATAAAAGATTGTATTTTAGAGTTAGTTCAAGGGGATATTACTGAGCAGGAGACCGAAGCTATTGTAAATGCTGCAAATGAAGCTCTTATTCCAGGAGGTGGGGTTGACGGAGCTATTCATAGAAAAGGTGGTCCTGCTATTTTAAAAGAATTAAGAGAAAAATATACTCGTTGCCCTACAGGTCAGGCAGTAATTACTGGTGGAGGAAATCTTAAAGCTAAGTATGTCATCCATACTGTAGGTCCTATTTATAAAGATGGAAAAAGTGGAGAGCCAGA
>CAZQIW010000036.1:0-1730 GCA_964593845.1 uncultured Thermodesulfatator sp.
AGACCTAATTCTAAATAAGGAAAAGGTTTAATATTAACTCTCATTCCCCACAAATATGGCTGAGAAACCACTCTATTCTTATCAAGCTTTGTTACAAAAAA
The DNA here is from genome assembly GCA_964593845.1 of uncultured Thermodesulfatator sp. Taxonomy (GTDB): domain Bacteria; phylum Desulfobacterota; class Thermodesulfobacteria; order Thermodesulfobacteriales; family Thermodesulfobacteriaceae; genus Thermodesulfobacterium. The sequence continues at coordinate 102 of CAZQIW010000036.1, forward strand.
AACAAATTTAAAAAGTCCTATCCAAGGAAAGACTATCGGAGATTCGTTTTCTATTCTTATCATGGTAAAAGGTTCAGCATTATTAGAAAGGATAATAGAACCATTTCTACCAGGTCCCCACCACTGAGATTCTTTACCAAAAAGAAAGTTTAGATTATGCCAGCTAAATACTCCATAAGCTTTCCTAAAATTAACTACAGATGCTTCCTTATCTATTTGATACTCTGGTTTTAAAAAAGCTGAAAATCTATTTCCTGAAAAAAATGTATTAAATCCTATTCTCAAATTATATCCCTGCTTAAATTCATCCCCATCATTGTTATAAAATTTTTGTGAGACTTCTTCGGAATCAGCATACCCTACCTCAACTTTAACCTCGTCCACAGGTTTAAAAAAAGGAACTACAGGATCGTAAGAAATACGATTTTTTATCTTTTTTAAAGCTTCTTTAATGTAAGAATCTCCTTTACAAACTTCCTCAGCTTCGTTTATTAGTCTTAATATTTCCTTTTGAGAAAGAGGATAAGTGGTTAAAATTCCGCTTTTTATACAACCTCTGGCTTCAAGATATTCCAGATATTCATACACCTGATCCCCAACTTCTACATAGATTGAAGCAAAAACAGAACTTACAAATGCAAAAAGTCCTAAAATAAAGCCAAAAATTACCCAAATCCATTTGCCAGATCTTTTTATAATCATCTCTCTGTACCTCTTCTATTCTCTTCTTCAAAGGTTAGAAATAGTATAAACCGTAAGAGCTGATTGATAAAGGATCTGGACTACATCCTTAATTAAGGGTCTCCACATAATTGGCACTTTAATCTTGGTTGGAACAATAATTGCTTCTCCAGGATTAGGAACATAGCTTAATATTCCTGCCCCGAATACAAATCTCTTTCTTTTACCATCCCAAGAGATAAATCTTTTCTCTTTACTGAGAGAAAAAGCTGAACCATTGGGTTTGATAATAAAAATTTCTTTTATATCTGCATTTTTGGTAAATCCACCTGCTTGTTTTATATAATCTTCCACAGTCATCCCAGGCTGATAAACTAATGCTGAAGGATTGTAAACTTCACCAAACACCAATACTTCAGCTGGTTTCTTGGGAATAAAAATCTGGTCTCCATCTTCAAGTAAAATATTGTAAGGAGAGTTTTTCAAAAGTTCTAAATTTTTAGGAATAATAAGACCTGTAATTCTTCCTGTAACTTCAGTTTTTTCCATCATTTTTAATAATCTTTTTTTCGCCTCTATAGCTTGTTGTCTTGCTGTAAGTTCACCTTTTGTTAAATCTGCTTGTAAAATACCTGATTCCTCTTTTTCCAGTTCTTTACGCATTTGAAGAATTGCTTGCGAAAGCATCTGCTTCTGCATTTTAGCTACAGATTTTCTTAAAATCACTATCCCTTCAGGATATGCTCCTTCCCTGAATCCACCCGCAGCTTTCAAAATATCGTAAAGTGTAGTCTTTTCTGTTATTGGATAAACCCCAGGTTTAGCCACATATCCTGAAATTGTTACTTTTTCTACTATTTCGTCTTTTTTAACTTTTTTGATTACAATTCTGTCACCAGGGAAAAGAGGGATATTTAAAGTGGGATCTTTTTTTATAAGTAAATCATA
>CAZQIW010000036.1:1830-3809 GCA_964593845.1 uncultured Thermodesulfatator sp.
ACATTTTTTATAGGAGGCACAAAAATAACATCTCCATCTTTTAGCTTTATATCTACTGGTTTTCCTTTTAAAAGAAGATCATAAAGATCTATGGTAATTCTTTTTAGCTCAGAACCTTCTCTTCTGGTTAAGACTATCTGTCTCAAACTACCGGTTTTTTTTATACCCCCTGCCATTATTAGAGCATCAATAACTGTATGAAGAGCAGTAACCACTACAGCCCCAGGACGATTCACCTCTCCAGACACATATACCGGGAAAGTCCGAACTCTTCCAACAGTAAGTTTTATATTAAGTTTAAGTGTTTTAGAAATAAGCTTTTCTGCTTCACTTACCGTCATTCCCCATACATAAAAAACTCCAAACCCTGGAATATAAATCTTACCCTCACGGTCAACTACTAATCTTTGAGGAATTTGGGAAAGATCTACACCAGGAATTTGTCCTATAACATAAACATAAAGTTCATCTCCTGGTCCTAAAACATAAGATTTATCTACTGAAACTGAAAGAACCAGAGGTCTTTCTCCTTTAAAAAAATTATATCCAAATTGAGAAAGAATTTCATTATAAACCTTTGTTCTTTCAATAAAGTCTTCTTCTATAGAAGATAACTTGGGTGTTACTTCAGGAATTTGAATTTCTTGAGAAGCATTTTTAGATAAGTTTTGCTGAGAATAATTTAAAGATTTTGTTGAAAATTGTTTTTTAGCTTGTATTTGCCATTCATAATCATTTTGCTTTTTATAAATATTTAATGGATTTGTTAAAATACTTTCTAACCCTTGGGCTAAAGCACCTTTTATTACTAAACAGAAACTTATTATCAAAATTCCCAAAAATCTAATTATTATCGTGCCCATCCTTCTTTTCCTCCTGCTTGTGCTTTTTTCTCACATTCTCTAACCACTCACTAAAAAAAGCTAAAAAGATACCCAAAAAAAGCCCAGAAACCAGTGCTACAGCCACAATTAGTTTCTTTTTAGGTTTATAAGGCTTATCCTCTTTTGGCACATAAGGAGGATCTATTACCTGAAATGATATTTGTTCTTTCATTTCCTGGGCTTTAGCCAGTTCATATTCTTTAAGAAGGGTTTCGTATAAGCCTAAAGCAATGTTAAGCCTGGCTTGAAGTTTTTTAAGGTTTAATAAATATTCTGGAGCTGCTACATAACTGGGATGAGAAAGGTTAGATTCCATAGAACGAAGTTTTCTTTTAAGTTCAGCAATTTGTTTTCTAACTTTTTCTATCTTTCTTTGAGAATTAGGGGATGCTTCTTTAAGTGCTTTAAGAGCCTCCTCTTTTGCAAGAAGTTGACCTTTTAGTTTTCCATAATTCAAATAAATGTCTTCATCTATCATTAAAGGAATTTCTTTAATCTTTCCTGCCATAAATTTTTGATATATTTCTTCTGTATTTTTAAGAATCTCTCGTGCTTCTTGTAATCTTTTTTCTACATACATACGATATTTTCTTGCTACTGTAAAAGATTTTTCATTTAAAATCTTGCGAGCTTCTTCAAGAGCAGTTTTTGCAATTTTATAAGCCATCTCTGGATCTTTTTTAAATTCTACACTTAAAGTAAGAACACCTGTTTTCCTGTCTGTGGATACAGAAATTAAATCTTTAAGCACCTGCGCACCATCAAATACTGTTGGAGGTTTATCTTTTTCACCTTCTAAAATCCATCTTTTATGCTCCTCATCCCATTTGTCAGGGAAAAGTTTTGGAAGGAGATTTAATCTTTTCACTATCCTCTCTCTTAAAATACGGCTATTTAAAACAGCTTCCACAGTAATACCTGATTGTTCTACAGGTAAACTAATTCCAGCAAGGCTTGCTAATCCTGCAAGTCCACCTAAACTTTTACCTTTTCCTCCAAGAGGCATTAGGGTAGCTTCTGTTTTGTAAACAGGTGGAAGTAAAAAAGCTATAATTAAAGCTATTAAAACTGCAAAAAAAGTAATTCCTAAAACTA
>CAZQIW010000036.1:3909-12516 GCA_964593845.1 uncultured Thermodesulfatator sp.
CTCTTGCCTTTTAAGGTGCTAATATTTATAATATTTTTTAAAAAATACTTCTCAAAAACTAAAGGTCTCTAAAGGGAGGAGAAAATGGCTGAAAATCAATCTTCTAAACGAGAAATTCCTTCTGAAGTTATAGAAAGAGTTAAAAAACTTAGAGAAGAAATAGAGTATCACAATTATAGATATTATGTCCTGGATTCTCCTGTTATTTCTGATGCTGAATATGATGCTTTAATGCGAGAATTAAAAGAACTGGAAGAAAAATATCCAGAGTTAATTACTCCAGACTCTCCCACTCAAAGAGTAGGGTTTAAACCAGCAGAAGCCTTTAAAGAAGTTCCTCATGCAGAGCCTATGCTTTCCTTAGATGATGCTATGAAAGAGGAAGAAGTTATAGAATTTGATAAAAGAATAAAAAGATTCTTAGGACTACCAGAAGATCAGCCTATTGAATATACTGTAGAACCTAAAATAGATGGGCTGGCAGTAGAGCTGATTTATGAGAACGGCACCTTAGTAGTAGGTGCCACCAGAGGAGATGGATATGTAGGAGAAGATGTTACCAATAACTTAAAAACAATTAAAACTATACCTTTAAGACTTAGAAAATTTTCAGAAGATGCTCCTGATATTCCTCTCCGAATTGATGTAAGGGGAGAAGTGTTTATGACCAAAGAGGAGTTTCAGAGATTAAATGAAGAAAGAATAATGAAAGGTGAATTACCTTTTGCTAATCCTCGCAATGCTGCCTCCGGTTCTTTGAGACAACTTGATCCCGCTGTAACTGCCAAAAGAAAACTGGAAATTTTTTGTTATGGAATAGGAAAGGTTGAAGGGTATAAATTTAAAACTCAATGGGAAATTCTTCAAACTTTACCTAAATGGGGACTAAAAGTTAATCCTATGGTTAAGCTGGTAAAGAATATTCACGAGGCTATTAGCTATCATCACGAAATAGAAAAAATTAGAGATACTCTCCCCTATGAAATAGATGGTATTGTTATAAAAGTTAATGACCTTTCTTTATGGGAAAAATTGGGGACCAAAGCACGTTCTCCCAGATATGCCCTCGCTTATAAATTTCAACCTACGCAGTCTACTACTCAATTGATTGATGTGGTGTTTCAGGTCGGAAGAACAGGTGCTATTACCCCAGTTGCTATTCTTAAACCAGTCCAAATTGGAGGAGTAATAGTAGAAAGAGCCACTCTTCATAATGCAGATTTTATTAAAAATTTGGATGTGCGTATTGGAGACTGGGTGCTTGTTCAAAGAGCTGGAGATGTAATTCCTCAAATAGTAATGCCTATAAAAGACCGCCGCACTGGACAAGAAAAAGAAGTTATATTTCCCACACATTGTCCTATCTGTGGAAGTAAACTGGTTAAAAAGCCTGGAGAAGCTATATGGAGATGTCCCAATTCTAATTGTTATGCTTCTTTAATAAGAAAAATCCTGCATTTTGCCAGCAGAAATGCAATGAATATAGAAGGGCTTGGAGAAAAAGTGGCAAGAGATCTTGTAAATAAAGGTATGGTGCAAAATGTAGCAGATCTTTATTATTTAAAAGTGGAAGATTTTATGAAACTTCCTGGCTTTGCCTATAAAAAAGCTAAAAACCTATATGAAGCTATTCAAAAAAGTAAAAAAACTACTCTGGCTCGCTTTATTTATGCTTTAGGAATAAGACATGTAGGAGAAGCTATGGCTCAGCTTTTAGCTGAAAAATTTAAAACCTTAGAAAAACTTATGAATGCTTCTATGTCAGATCTTCTGAGTATCCCTGGTGTTGGATATGAAGGAGCTAAATCCATAGTGGAATTTTTTAAAAATGAAGAAAATAAAAAGATAATTCAAAGGATGCTTGATGCAGGAATTACTTTTATAGATGAAAAAGAAAAGAAAGAAACTTTTAAAACATTGGAAGGGCTCACTTTTGTCTTTACAGGGACTTTAAAATCTATGACAAGGGATGAAGCTAAAAGGATAGTTATGGATCTTGGAGGAAGAGTAACCAATTCTGTTTCCAGAAATGTGAATTATGTAGTGGTAGGAGAAAAACCAGGCTCTAAATACAGAAAAGCCTTACAGCTGGGAGTAAAAACTATTAACGAAGAAGAATTTTTAAAACTTATAGGTAAAGCCTAAGATAGAATTTACTTCTTCCAGAGTCTGTCGGGCAATTTCCCTTGCTTTTTTTATACCCGTATAAAGCATCTCCTTCCAATCTTTTTTCTCTATCTCTTTTCTTTTTTCCCAGATAGGTTCCAAAGTTTTTAAAATCTTATCTGCTAATCTTCTTTTACACTCTACACATCCTAATATAGCATTTTTACAATCTCGGATAATTTCCTCTTTTTCTTCTTTAGTAAAATATAGTTTTATTAAATTAAAAGCTACACAACGATTTTCAGGATCTCCAGGATCGCTTTTTTTTGGTCTTTGAGTATCTGTAACATAAGACATAACTTTTTTTCTTATAACTTCTGGAGGATCATTTAAAAATATAGCATTTCCATAACTTTTGCTCATCTTTCTTCCATCTATTCCAGGAATTTTAGGAACTTCAGAAAGAAGAGCTTCAGGTTCAGGAAAATAATCTACCTGATAAATATAGTTAAATCTACGAGCTATTTCTCTTGTTAGTTCTAAATGAGGCACCTGATCCAGCCCTACAGGCACTTTTTTAGCTTTATAAATAAGAATATCAGCTGCCTGAAGCACAGGATATCCAAGAAAACCATAGGTAGCAAGATCTTTATTTTTTAAATTTTGGAGCATATCTTTATAAGTGGGGTTCCTTTCTAACCATGCTACAGGAGTAAACATAGAGAATATTAAGTAAAGCTCTGCATGTTCCTTTATAGCTGATTGTAAAAAAATTATACTTTTTTCCGGAGACAATCCTACTGAAAGCCATTCTAAAAATAGCTCCTTAGAAAATTCAGAAATTTTTTGAGGACTTTCATATTCTGTAGTTAAAGCATGCCAATCTGCAATAAAATAAAAGCACTCATATTCTTCCTGAAGTTTTAACCAATTTTTTAAAACTCCGTGAAGATGCCCTAAATGTAAGGGACCTGTGGGTCTCATTCCACTTAAAATTCTTATCTTCTCCACCTTTCTTACCCCTTTAAAAAATTTTTTTAATTTAAATTAACATAAATTTCTCAAAAATAAACTTTTAAGTTCTCTTTCCAAAAACTAAAATTTGTTTAAAATTTAATTAACTTTGATTGAAAATAAAAATTTTCGGAGGGTATAAAAAGTGAAGTGCGAAAGATTGAAAACTTTAATAAGGGATTGGTATCAGGAGGTTAGAAGTTTTACTTTATCTCCTATAAGAATGATGGAGCTCGTGGAAAAACATATTAAAAACTGCGAGATTTGTCAAAATGACGAAGATTTACCACTTGAACTTGATCAACTTAGAGAAATTATAAGAGTTCCTTATACAACTACTAAACCAGATGAATTTAAGTTTGGTATTGAAGAATCTGAATATCTCTATGAAAAGGAAGAAGAGGAAGAAAATTTAGAGGAAGAAGAATTTTAAAATTTGTCTTCAAAAATAAAAAAGGGGGCTAAAAGCCCCCCTTTTTATTTCCAACTTTTAATAATTAATGTTCTTCATGTTCTTCTTCATATCCTGTAATCATAGCAATAATATGAGCTAAAGGAGTATGTCCCAAAGTACTTAAATATATGTGAACAAAAATAAAAAATGCATAAAAAACCCATAAACCTGTATGAATTAAAGAAACTATCTGAAGACCTCCCAGAAGTTTACCTAAACCCTCAAATTTAACAGGATCCCACAAAACAAGCCCGGTAAGAATCTGAAGAGGAATGCATATTACCATAATAAAAACATAGAATACCTGCTGAAGAGGATTAAATTTCTTATCAGGAGTAGGATGATGAGGATTAGGATCTCCTACCATTATTCCATAAGCATAATATTTTGCCTGACGAAACATGCTTGCTATCCATTCTATAGGTCTCCAAAAAGGAGGCACATAAATCTTAAAAAACTTTCCTGTAAGAAAATAGTAAAGGACCCAGATACAATAATTGGCAAGAAGAATAAACCCAAACCAGCTATGAATTTTAACAGCAGTTTCAAAAGACATCCAATGAATCTTATCCACCAGTCTTATCTGAAGACCAGTAAGGATTAAAATTATAAAACTTATAGCATTTATCCAATGCCATATTCTAACTGGTAATGGATGTAAATATACCCTCTTCATATTACTTCCCCTCCCTTCTTTTTCTTCTAATTGGTGTAGTGATAATTCTTAATCCTATATGACCCAGTGCAAAGCCCAGGCCACATATTACAGCAAGTATAAAAAGAATATCTAAAATACTTATCTTAGTCAAAGCAAGGACATAGAAATGTCTAATAACAGGAATAGCATAAGCTGAATTTAAAGCTTGTCTGTCCAGAGCAAGTTTTAAAGCCTTACCTTCCTCTCTATTAATTGCAAGTTCTCCTGTAAAATCAGCTTTTACATTATGACAAGCAGCACAATTTTTAATAGCACCTTCCTTAGAATTAATCTTATGGGCATCATTAGCATTTACCAATGCAAGTCTTCCTTTTAAATCAGCATCTGCTACTTGTTTAATAGAACTCATAAATTGCCACAATTCTTTTTCCTCAACAAGACCATCTTTATTAAGATCTATTTTTTCTTTCACCACTTCAGGGGTTAAATTCAAAAGCATAGCCACTTTTTTAATGGTAAAAGGTTTACCAGTGTCTTGATCAATAAGGGTTAAAACTACAGCTTTTTTACCAGAAGCATGACATACAGCACAAGAAGCTCCTTTAAAGTGAGTTTTTACAAAAGAAACTAAAGTAAAAGGAGGATTGTATAACCATTTATTATGCACTTTTTCTGCATCTTTATGACAGGTTAAACAAGAATTATTTAAATCAGCCATATTGGTGGGTTTTACATCATGGGCTTTGTGACAACTTGCACAGGTAGGAGCAGCTGTATTACCTTCAGAAAGAGTTTTATAATGAATACTCTCTTTAAACGCTGCAAGTTCTTTAGTATGACATTTCGCACACATTTCTAATTGATTATCAGTAGTAATTTTAGCTACATTGTGATAGCCATGACACTTTAAACAATCAGGAGCATTTAGCTCCCCCTTAGAATAAGCCTTTCCATGAATACTATTTTTAAATTCCTCTACTTCTTTCTTATGGCACTGATTACAAATATTTATTGCTTCTTTCCTATATTCTTTAATAGATGCAAAAGTTCTTACAGGATGTTTATTTTTAGAAAACTCTTTATGACAATCTATACACTTAAGATCTTTATGAACAGATTGCAAAAGTTGATGTTCGTTAACTTGTATAGATAACTTTTCACCATTTTTCATTTTCATCGTTAAATCTCTACTATGACAGGTTAAACAATATCTATTTTCACTAAGAGTTTTCACACCTTTAACAGACTGAACTCCATGGTAGCCATGGCACTCTATACAAGAAGCAGTTTTAGATAATGCATAATGAGCTGGATTTTGTTTTAATTTTTCCTCAGTATGACACCTCTGACAAATCCACTTAGATAATTGTGTATTATATTCTTTCCTACTCTTAAATTTATAAACTGGATGTCTTTTCTTGGAAAAATCTATATGACATACAATACACTGAAATCTTCCATGCACAGAATTTTTTATTTCTTGAGGATCCACTTTAAGAGACAAAACTTCTCCACTCGGTAAAACCTTTTTAATATTAAACTTATGACAACTCATACAATACTCAGTAAAGTTTACCTTACGCTTCCATACCATTAATTTAGGACCTGTATGATAATTATGACAATCTATACAGACAAACCGTTTATTTTTTACTATTTTTCTATGCCCTTTATGACGAGCTATAGAAAAATAAGGATGACATTTTACACAATTTCTAACCACTTCTTTAGTATAAGCTTTTTTACTTAAGATTTCCTTAGGATAAGGATGCTTAGTATTATAAATTTCAAAATGACAGGCGAAACATCCTATCTTACTGTGATCACTTTGAGCGAATTTTGCAGGATTTACATAAAGATCCATTTTTTCACCATTCTTTAAAACCTTAGGAAGTCTTTTTACTCCATGACACTTTAAACAAGCTTGAGTTTGGTTTTTTATAGCAGATAAGGATTGAATTTGATGAGCTGTATGACATTTATCACAAGTTAACTTTCCTTTTTTAACTACTCTTTTATGTAAAATAGATAAACTATTTACAGGATGACAAACTAAACAATTAGTAGTAACTTTTTTAGCATAAGCTTCTTTGCTTTTTATCCTAATAGGTTTAGGATGGGTAGAAACATTAATATCTTTGTGACAGAAAAGACATCCTATCTTCCCATGGACTGAGTTATAAAATTTTTGAGGATTTACATATAAATCCATCTTTTCTCCATTAGATAAAACCTTAGGCAATCTCTTCACACCATGACACTTAAGACATTTTTCTGAAACCACTTTCATACTTTCCATAGATTGAACATAATGAGCACCATGGCAATCCACACAGGTAACTTTCTTTTCTTTTAAAATATTTTTGTGAAATGGAGACAATTTTCTATGACATATTAAACAATTTTTTGCAATTTTTTTCTTGTAAGCTGCTTTGCTTTCAATCTTTATTGGTCTGGGATGCTTAGTAATATTTAGATCCATGTGGCAGCAAATACAAGGTAATTTCCCATGGACTGAATTATAGAACTTTTGAGGATTTACATATAAATCCATCTTTTCTCCATTAGATAAAACCTTAGGCAATCTCTTCACACCATGACACTTAAGACATTTACTATTCAGACTATTATTTACGGCAAAAGAAGTTTTATACCACGAAAAAGCTCCAGTTATTAATAAAGCTAAACATAAAATTAGAATCCCATACAAGCTCCACTTAAACTTGATATTATCTCTCATTCTTAACCTCCGTCACACAATTTTAAATAAAATAACACGCATCCACAAGTCATTTTATTTTTTATCTTATTCAAGCTACCTTCTTAGTCAAGTTTAATAAATCCAGGTTTTTCAAATTTTTTCAAAAAAAAGTTAATATATTTCAATTTTTTTACTTTTTTTTTATTTTTTCCTTTTATCTATTACCCTTACTGCTTTTCCTGGAACTCTTTGAATAGTTCCTTCTGGAACTATCTGAATTTTACTATGAAATCCTAAAAAGTCATAAAGTTCTAAATTAAGTCTCTCCAGCTCTTTTTCAGTTATACCACTTTCTATTTTTTCTACTATAATTGTCATTTCGTCTTTTCCTTTAACTGTTTCTATTACCAGTTGATAATATGGGGAGAGCCCTTTATACTTCATCAATATCTGCTCTATCTGAGAAGGATAAAAATTTACTCCTTTTACCTTAAGCATATCGTCTGTTCTACCTTTTATTCTATCAATTCTAACATGAGTTCTTCCACATTCACATTTTTCATAGCTAATAATTCTGGAAATGTCTCTGGTTCTATACCTTATAAGAGGAAGCCCCTCCCGAGTAAGAGTGGTTATTACAAGTTCTCCTTCTTTTCCAGGAGGTAAAGGTTCTCCTGTTTCTGGATCTACTACTTCTACAATATAGTGATCTTCCCATACATGAATCCCTGTTCTTGCCTCACAATCTATTCCTAATCCAACTCCTCCTGTTTCTGTCATTCCTATAATATCAAATGTCTTTACTCCCATAATTTCTTCAATCCTTTTTCTATACTCATCAGACCATGTTTCTGCTCCCAAAATAGCTACTCTTAACTTGGTTTCTTTAAAATCAAATCCTATTTCTTTAGCTACTTCTATAAGCCTTGCTGGATAAGAGGCTATAGCGCCGATAGCTGTAACTTCCAAGTCTTTAATAAATTTAAGCTGCATTAAAGTTCTTCCTGCACCTGTAGGTATTATAAAACATCCTAATTTCTCAGCTCCATAGTGAAAACCAAACCCCCCATTAAATAACCCAAAAGAAGGCATAATCTGTATTCTATCCTTAGAAGTTAATCCTGCACAAGCTAAACACCTTGCCATTATTTCTCCCCACTGTTCAACATCATTTCTGGTCATAGCATTAATTACTGGAACTCCAGTTGTTCCTGAACTCATGTGCATCCTTGCACAATCTGAAGGATCTACAGCAATATGATCAAAAGGATAACAATCTCTTAACTCATCCTTAGTGGTAAAAGGTAAGTATTTTAAATCTTCTAAACTTTTTATATCTTCAGGCTCTATATCTTTATACTTTTCTTTCAATTTAGAACGAGAGTTTTTCAAAAATCTGAGAGTTTTTCTTAATTGAGCTAATTGAAGTTTTTCAATTTCCTCTCTGGGTAGGGTTTCCATTTCAGGATTAAACATTTGCTTCCCCCTTCTTCTTATTTTTCTTAAAAATTTTAAGCCTTATTATAATTTTATTTCCAAAACTTCCAAGAAAAAAATAGAAAAAAGAAAATTATTTTTCAAATTTTGATGTCTTGACTCTAAGACAATTTTTCTTATTATAAACTTTATAAAAAAACAAAAAAGGAGCTTTACTTATGACTCTTTCTATTGTTT
>CAZQIW010000037.1:0-12301 GCA_964593845.1 uncultured Thermodesulfatator sp.
TTTTATTTAAAGAGATTAATGAAAGGGGTTGAGGTTTGGAAAAATAAAATCCTTGATGTAAATGAATCCCTAATTCCATGGTTTCCAGTAATTCTTCCTCAGTTTCTACTCCTTCTGCTAAAGTTAAAGCCCCTATGTCTTTTGCTAAAAAAGAGATAGCTTTTACCACTTTTTGTTTATAATATTCTTTATGTATATTTCTTATAAGCAAACGATCTATTTTTAGGATATGAGGTTTTAATTCAGGAATACGATTTAGATTTGAATACTCAATTCCTACATCATCAAGAGCAATTAAAAATCCTAAATTTTTATAATTTTCCATAAACTTTTTTAACTTTTCTACATTTTTTACTTGGCTTTCTGTAATTTCAATAACTATATTTTCCGGGGGAAGACTATATTTTTGAGCAAGACGATAAATATACCCTGAAATTTTATCGTCTCTGTCAATTACTGATCCATCAAAATTAAAAAATAATACACTCTTGGGAAATTTTTCGTAAATCTTTTTAAACTCCTCAAATGCTATTTTTCTGCATAAACGGTCAAGTTCAACTTTTACTCCAAGCTCTTCAGCTTTACCAAAAATGATATTAGGAGGAATAATTTTCTCATCTTTTATCCCTCTTGCAAGAGCCTCAAATCCTACTACCTTTTTTCCATGAATAAAAATTATAGGTTGAAAATAAATAACTAATTCATCAATCCCTAAGGAGTTTAAAAGCTGAAGTTCGTCTAAATTTAAAATTTTTGTCATATTGTAACAAAATTCTCTGTAAAATTTTTTTAAATATTGAATTTACCTCTTTTCTATTTTTCTGCAACTTTAAAAAAAATTTTTCAATTCCAAATAAAACTTATCTTTCACACTGGCGATGCTCCAAAAAAGTTAAATCGCTCTTGAAAATATCTTATTTCTATTTATTATTTAGATAACTAAAAAATTTTTAAAAGGGGTGTATTGTATTAATATGCAAGTCCAGGGTATAAAAGAGGAAGTAATTACTAAAGAATTAGTTTTTGAAGATTATCCTGTGGTGCGTTCTCTTTATGGAGAAAGAGGGCGAAATTTTAAAATTTTAGAAAACTTTTTTAGAGTTCATCTTACTTTAAAGGGTAATCATATTCTTATTACTGGAGAACCTATAGGTTCAGAGCTTGCTGAAAAGGCTATTGGAGAGCTGTATAGTCTGATAAAATCTGGATATAATTTATATCCTTCAGATGTAGAATATGCTTCTAAAATCATCTTAGAAAATCCCAGGGCTAATTTAAAAGACATTTTTTTAGATACAGTTTTTATAACTTCTGGAAGAAAGGTAATTACTCCAAAAGGAATTACTCAAAAAAAATATATAGAAGCTATTCGTAGATCAGAGGTAGTTTTTGGAATAGGACCTGCTGGAACAGGTAAGACCTATCTGGCTGTAGCTATGGCTGTATCTTATCTGATGAAAGGAGAGATTAATAGAATTATCCTTGTTAGACCTGCGGTTGAAGCTGGAGAAAAGCTGGGATTTTTACCTGGTGATATTACAGAAAAAGTTAATCCCTATTTAAGACCTCTTTATGATGCGCTTTACGATATGCTTTCATTTGATAAAGTTGTTAGACTTTTTCAAAAGGGAGTTATAGAAATTGCACCTCTTGCTTTTATGAGAGGAAGAACTCTTAACGATGCTTTTATTATTCTGGACGAAGCTCAAAATACTACCTCAGAACAGATGAAAATGTTTCTTACCCGTTTAGGTCAAAACTCTAAAGCTGTAATTACAGGAGATGTTACACAGATAGACCTTCCTCCTACCACAAAGTCTGGTTTAATTGAAGCTATGGAAATTTTGGAAGGAATTGAAGGAATTACTTTTGTCTATTTTACTAAAAAAGATGTGGTAAGACATCCTATAGTGCAAAAAATTATAGAAGCTTACGAAAAAAGAGAACAGGAAAAAAAGGGAGGATAGGATTGTTAAATGTATTTTTGATTGCAGTGTTTAAGGTGGTTGATCTTTTTCTTACCATTTATACCTGGATTATTATTGCAAGATGTATAATCTCCTGGGTGAACCCCTACCCTTTCCATCCTGTAGTAGAATTTTTATATAGAGTTACAGAACCAGTGCTTGCACCTGTTAGAAGAGTTATACCCCCTATTGCAGGACTGGATTTAAGTCCAATTGTAGTGATTTTTGCTATATACTTTTTACAAACCTTTATTCACTATACCATGGTAAAATACTTTCCGCTTTTAGGATTTTAAAATGATTTTAGAAATAAAGGTAAAACCTGGAGCAGGAAAAGATAAAATCTTATCCTTTAAAAATCCTAATTTTTTAGAAATTTCTTTAAAGGCAAAGGCTGAAAACAATCAGGCTAACGAAAGTTTGTGTCGTTTTTTAAGTAAAATTTTTAAAGTTTCTAAAAATGAAATTAAGATTGTTAAAGGAAAAACTTCCAGGCATAAACTGGTTAAAATTGAAGAATTGGCAGAAGAGGAGTTTACCAAAAAAGTAACTTCCTTTTTAAATAAATAAGATGAAAGAGTATATCCTTTTTGATTTAGATGGAACTTTGCTAAATAGTATGCCCTATCATGCAAGGGCTTGGATTGAAACCTTTTCTCAATTCGGTATTGAATTCAGAGAGGAGGAAATTTATCTTAATGAAGGAGCTCTTGAGCTGGAAGTGGTAAAGAATATTTTTTCAAAAAAAGGAATTGAGTTGACTTATGAGTTTTTTGAGGAGCTTTTTAAACTTCAAAAACAGATTTTTAAGACTAAATATGCCAAAATGGTAAAGCCTTTTCCAGAAGTTCCAGAGTTACTTTCTACTTTAAAAAAAGAAGGTAGAAAACTGGCTCTGGTAACAAGTTCTCATCGTGAGATTTTTGAAGAAGTTTTTCCTAAGAATTTAGTTTCTTTTTTTTCTGTAATCCTTACTGGGGATAAGACACAACGGAGAAAACCTCATCCAGAACCTTATTTAAAGGCTCTGGAAATCTTAAAGGGCAACAAAAAAGATTCTTTAGTAGTAGAAAACTCACCTGCTGGAATAAAATCAGCTAAAAGTGCAGAGCTTTTTTGCATAGGGATAACCACTACTTTACCTCCTCGTCATCTTTCTCTTGCTGATCTTATAGTAAAAAATCATCAGGAATTAAAAGAAGTTCTGCTAAATGGGAAAAAATAAAAAGGAAAAATTTCAACCTTTTCATTACGAAGAGTATTTCAGCCGTTATTCTAACTTAATTCCTGATTATGATAAGTTTATAGAGTATCTAAAAACACCAATGCCACAATATTTTAGAATCAATACCCTTAAAATAACTAATCCTGAAGAAAAAAATTTTCTTCTAACTGTGCTTCAGGAAAAAGGAGTTCTTTTTGAAGAGGTAAAGGAGGTTCCTTATTTTTATAGAGTTATCAACAATGAGGAAGTATCCTTAGGAAATTTAGAAGAATACAGCTTGGGATTAATTCATTCTATGACAGTTGCAAGCAGTCTTCCTGTAATAGCACTTGAGCCCCAACCAGGAGATTTGATTCTGGATATGTGTGCTGCTCCTGGAGGAAAAACTGGTCTTATAGCTATGGTAACCGAGGATCAAGCTATTCTTGTATCTAATGACAAAAGAATAGATAGACTTACTGCACTGGTTGCCAATATTAAAAGATTAGGGATTACCTGTGCTATAACCACTCGTTATAGAGGAGAACAGTTTCCTTTTGGTATCCCTTTTAACAAAATTCTGGTAGATGCTCCCTGCTCTGGAGAAGGCAGATATAGAATTGGCTTGGAAGGAGAGATTCTTTATCAAAAAGGACCTGGAAGAGCCAATTTAACCTCTATCCAGAAAGGATTGCTTGTAAGGGCTTTTGACCTGGTTCAACCAGGGGGAATAATAGTATATAGCACCTGCACCATTAATCCTAAGGAAAATGAAGAAGTAGTGGATTACTTACTTAGAAAACGACAGGCAGAAATTTTAGACTGGGAATCCCCTTTTCCTTATCATGAAGGTCTTACTGAATGGGAAGGGAAACCCTATCATCCCTCTTTAAAACTTACCAAGCGTTATTATACTCACGAAATTCAGGCTGTAGGTTTTTTTGTAGCTAAAATCAAAAGATTAGCCTGATTTTGCTAAAATAATTTTGTCAATTCCCAAACTTATGCTATAATATGCTATTTGGGAATCCTTTAAGGAGGAAGTTCTATGCCTGCTGTAGTTATAGTAGGAACCCAATGGGGAGATGAAGGAAAAGGTAAAATAGTTGATGTTCTTACTGAAAAAGCAGATTATGTGGTTCGTTTCCAGGGAGGAAATAATGCAGGACATACCCTTGTAATTAATCAGAAAAAATACATTCTTCATCTTATACCTTCTGGTATTTTTAGACCTCAAACTACCTGTATTATAGGAAATGGTGTGGTAGTAGATCCTGAAGTTTTAATTAATGAAATAGAAAAATTAAAGCAGGAAGGATTAAAAGTAGATTCTAATAAACTTGTGATAAGTGAAAAAGCTCATGCTATTATGCCATATCATAAGGCTTTGGATATGGCAAGAGAAAACAAGGCTAAAAAAGATAAAATTGGAACCACCTGTAGAGGTATAGGTCCGTGTTATGAAGATAAGGTAGCCAGAAAAGGTTTTAGACTAATTGATTTAACCTATCCTGAATTTTTTAAAGAAAAATTAAAAACTGTTATAGAAGAAAAAAATTTTATATTAAAATACTTAGATGCAGAGCCTATTGATTTTGACGAGGTATATAAAAAATATGTGGAGTTTGGAAAATATTTAAAGCCCTATCTTGCAGATGTTTCTCAAATTATCTGGAAAGCCAAAAAGGAAGGGAAAAACATACTTTTTGAAGGAGCCCAGGGCACTTTTTTAGATATAGACCATGGAACTTATCCTTATGTAACTTCTTCCAATACTGTTGCAGGAAATGCCTGTTGTGGAACAGGGATTGGTCCATGTGAAATAGATTTAGTATTAGGTATTGTAAAGGCTTATACTACAAGAGTTGGAGGAGGTCCATTTCCTACAGAACTTCACGATGAAACAGGAGATTTTTTAAGAGAAAAAGGAGGAGAATTTGGTTCTACTACAGGGAGACCAAGAAGATGTGGATGGTTGGACCTTGTTTTAGTAAAAACTGCTGTTAGATTAAGTGGAATAAATGCTTTGGCTTTAACTAAACTTGATGTGCTTTCAGGACTTGAAAAACTTAAACTTTGTATAGCCTATGAATATAAAGGAAAAACCATAGACTATTTACCTTCTACTTTAATAGAAATAGAAGAGCTAAAACCTATTTATAAAGAACTCCCAGGGTGGAAAGAAGAGATCAGTCATATAAAAAGTTTTGACGATCTTCCAGAAGCAACCAAAACTTATTTAAAGTTTATTGAAGATTATTTAAATGTTCCTCTTTATTTGATCTCTATAGGACCTGAGAGAGAAAACTGTCTTGTTTTAAAAAACCCTTTTCAGAATTAACAGTAATTTTAGACAAACTATGAAAGAGCGAATTCTGATAGCTAACAGAGGTGAAATTGCATTAAGAATAATGGAAGCTTGTAAAGAGCTTGGTATAGATTATGTAGTAGTTTATACCAAGGAAGATCAGGAGTCTCTTCATGTAAGACTTGCTGAAAAGAAATATAGAATTTGTGATTATAAAGACATGAATGATTTACTTGCTGTAGCAGATGAAACAAAATGCACAGCTATTCATCCTGGCTATGGATTTCTTTCTGAAAATTTTAGGTTTGCAAGAAGGGTAGTTAAAAGGCAAAGACCCCTTATATTTATAGGTCCTTCCTGGGAGGCTATCAGGGATCTGGGAAATAAATTATTTTTAAAAAAATTAGCCAAGGAATTAAACATTCCTGTTATACCTGGCACAACTGAACCTATTTATAATGAAATTGAAGCTGAGCTCAAAGCTGAAGAACTTTTTGAATTTTTATCCTCTCAGGGAGTAGAAAATCCTTCTCTCCTTGTGAAAGCTGTGGCTGGTGGCGGAGGTATGGGAATAGAGGAAGTTAAAAATCTGGAAGAGCTTCGCCCAACTTTCAGAAAAATCAGAGCCTATGCTAAAAGACTTTTCGGAGACGAGGGTATTGTTATTGAAGCTAAAATTCCTGTTTTTCAGCACTTGGAGGTCCAGATTCTGGGAAGTAAGCACGGTGAGTATGTGCATTTTGGCACAAGAAATTGTTCTATCCAGAGTCCCTTTAAACAAAAAAGGATAGAAATAGCTCCTGGTTTTAATTATGAGGAAAAGTATAATTTTGATCCAAAAAAAGTAGAGGCTGCTATTATTAAGTATTCTTTAAAATTAGCCAAGCATTTTAATTACGATAGTGTAGGAACCTGGGAGTGGCTCGTTACTGAGGATGGAAAATATTATCTTATGGAGGTAAATACCCGTATTCAGGTAGAAAATGAGATCTCAGCTAAAATTTCTTTTATAAAAAATAAACAGGTAAATTTAATAAAAGAGCAAATAAGGATTGCTTTAGGTGATAAGTTAGGATACTCTCAGGAGGATATTAATTTTAAAGGCACAAGTATTGAATACAGACTTATAGCTGAGGATACAAAAAGGGGATTTGTTCCTTTAAGTGGAACTATTACTAAATTTAAGTGGACATCACAGCCGTGGTTAACTATGCGAACCCATGTGCCACAGGATAAACCTTATAATATTCCCACTCAATTTGATCCAAATCTTGCCTTAGCTATAATTTATGGAGAAAGTTTTGAAGAGGCAAAAAAAAGAGGTTTATTATTTTTAAATAATATAATAATAGAAGGAAAAACTGTTAAAGGAGAAGACCTGGTAACAAATATTCCCTTTTTAAAGGAAAAAACTAATGAACTTTATAAATTTGTAGAGGCATAGGAGTTTTATGAAAATAGAATGGCATAGAAAACTTAAAAATTTTCTGGATACTGCTATATATATAAGAGATATTAAAGGAGAAGATTTTCTTAATATTGGAGCGCTTGCTGAAGAGATTTCTAAAGTTTATGATAATTTTTATAGTTATAAAGAATCTTTTATACAGGAGTTTATTAAAAATACCGAAGCCCAGTTAAATTATATTCTGGAAGAAGCAGAAAGAACTCTTACTCCTTATGAGATCGTAAAAATTACCAGGCATCCTCAGAGATTTACTCTGCAGGATATTTTAGAAAATGTATATGATAGTTATATGGAGTTAGGAGGTGAGGAGGAATTAAATATAGATCCTGCTGTAGTTTGTGCAAAAGCAATGCTTATAAGAAAGGTAGGGAATGATTTTTATTTTCACCAGGTAATGGTAATTGGACACGAGAAGGGTCATGGAGAGGAATTTCGTCAGGGAGGAAGTGCCAAACCTTGGGGTAATGAAAAGGCTCTTCGTTATATGAGAATGGCAGAAACTGAGGGAATACCGATACACTTCTTTATTTTTACACCAGGAGCTTATCCTATAGAGGATTATCCAGGGGCAGCTCAGCAGATAGCAAGAAATCTTTATTATATGGCAAAGCTGAAAGTGCCTACTGTTGCTTTTATTTCTGAAGGAGGTTCAGGTGGAGCAGAAGCCATAGGACTTGCTGATATAAGGTTAATGGCTGAAAAAGGATATTATTCTGTAATAAGTCCTGAAGGAGCTGCTGCTATAGAAGCAAAGCTTAAAGAAGGAAGACCTCCAAGAGAGCTTGTAGAAAAATGTGCCAGATCTTTAAAACTTACTGCCCAGGATAATTTAAAATTCGGCACTATAGACAAAATTATTCCAGAACCTCCTTTAGGAGCAAGACAAAAAGATTATGAGTTTTTTAAAAGATTAAAAATTGAGTTGATCAGGGCTACAGATGAGGTTGTATTAAAAACTCGGAGTATAAAACTTCTTAGAAGATATGCTCTTTCCAAACAGGAGACAGAAGACTTTAAATATTTTGTTAATTGGGAACTTGATGAGGATGAGATTGAGATTTTGATAGAAAATAGGTATAAAAAATACAGAAAGATGACTCAGTGGGCTGTTAATCAGCCTAAAAGCTTTTTTAAAAGTGTATTTGAAGCTGGTCACAGCTTAGGATTAAAGTTTAAAAATGAGCTTAAATATAAAATTTTAAAACGAGGGCATAAAAGTTTTAAGAAATTCTTAGATGAACTTACCAGCGAGTCCTCCCTTCTTTTAAAACCTGTTTCTGATCCAGTAAAGACAGTTTATAATCTAATTGTAGGTAAAAAAAGCCCACCTAAAATTCCTACCACGGTTTTAACTGAAGAAGAAACTCCTACTTATGTAAGTCCTTTAGCCTTAGAGGATAGAACTGTAACCTGTCCGCAGGCAGAAAAATATGGCTGTCCAGATATCTGGGTGCCTGATCTGTATGGAGAATTTTGTGGAGTCTGTCCTAATTGTGGATATCATTTTCCTTTAGAATACAAGTGGTATTTAAATAATATTTTTGATAAAGGCAGTGTAAAAATGTTCAATGAAGAAATAGCTTCTGGTAATCCTTTAGAGTTTGAGGGTTATGCAGAGAGACTTAAACTTGCAAGGGAAAAAACAGGTTTAAACTCAGCTCTGCTTTCTTTTGAAGCCAAAATAGGAGGTATTTCCTTAGTAGCTGTTATGTTAATAGCTGAATTCAGGCAGGGAACATTTGGAGTAGCAGAGGGAGAAAAGTTTATAAGAGCAATTGAGCTTGCAAAAATAACCCGCCGTCCTTTCTTGGCACTGGTTCATACTACAGGTGGAATAAGAATTCATGAAGGAACACTTGGAGTTGTTCAAATGCCAAGATGCACAATGGCTGTGAGAGATTATGTTGATGCAGGAGGATTATATATTGTTGTGTATGATAACAATTCTTATGCAGGACCTGTAGCAAGTTTCTTAGGATCTGCTCCCTATCAGTTTGCTCTTAAATCTACAAGACTTGGTTTTGCAGGACCAAGAGTAATAAGAGAAACAACAGGGCAGGATGTTCCTCCTGATTATCATAGTGCTGAAAATGCTTTAAAAAGAGGACACATTCAGGGAATCTGGGATAGAAGAGAATTAAGGAAAAAGCTTTTTACAGCCCTTCTTACTATGGGAGGAAAAAATCTTTACTATAGATAGCACGGGTTGGCTATGAAAATTGAGTATCAGAATTTAAATAAACTTTTGCAGAAATTTAAAACTAATCCTTATAAAACTTTTAAAGTAACTACACCTCATACTGGATATATCAAAGAGTTTAAGGTAAAAGAAGGGGATGAAGTTAAAGGTCCAAGTGGTAAGTGGCTTGAAAAACCAGGCACTCCTCTTTTTGTTTTAGAAAGAGAACGCAATCCCAAAATTATAAGAGCCCATATAAATGGTATAGTTCAAAATCTAAGAACAGATTTGCTAAACAAATTTGTTGAGGCTGAGGAAGTTATTTTAGAGATTAAGCATCCTCTTTCTCAAAAAGAGATTATTTCAGAAATTCTTCTTTCAGCCCTTTATATAATTAGAGCTCCTGAGACAGCTCGTTACATTTTAAGTCCAGCCCTTTCTGCAAAGTTAGAAAGGGAGGGTCTGGGAAGAGTAAAAGTAAAAAAAGGAGATGAACTTTTAATAATGACTTTTATGAAAAGAGAAACTCCGATTTATTTTACAGAAGAAGGAACTTTTGTAGTCTATAATTTATATTTTTCTCCCTTTCAGGTGGTTGAAAGGGATAGCCCTTTAATAGGTCTGTGTCCAGAAGATAGACTTCCCTATTTACAGAAAATTATAGAAAGAATAAAAGAAGAGTGGCCTAATTCTTAAAGCTTTGGATTATTCTAAGTATTTTCCAGAAATCGGTCAGGAAATCTGGCACTTCTCTCATTTAGAAAGAGCTATGTCTCTTGCCAAGGATTCTATTAAAATATTACCTGAAACTGCTAATGGAAGAATCATCTGGGCGGATGAACTTACCGAAGCCAAAGGAAGATTTAATAGAGTATGGTTTGCAAAAAAAGGTGGGCTATGGATAAGTCTTTCTATTTTTGATGAATTTTTACCTGAAACTGCAACCTTTTTCCCTCTTATTTTTGGACTGGTTATGGCAAGATGTGCTTATGATTTTAAAATTTATTCTGCCAAAATAAAATGGATAAATGACTTACATATTAACGGAAAAAAACTGGGAGGCGTTCTTATAGAAAAATTTAAAGACTGGTATATTGTAGGAATGGGATTAAATGTAAATAACATCCTTCCAGAAAATCTTCCTGCAATAAGTTTTAAGGAACTTTTAGCAAAAGAGGTCTCTCTTTTTAAGGTGCTTGAGAAGATTATTTATTGGACAAGATTTTACTTAGGATTTTTAAGGTTTTACGAAAGAAAGATTTTAGAAGAGGAAGTTGTAGAAAATATTATTATTGAAGATTTTAAAAAATTTTCAGATACCTTAGGAAGGTGTGTTTATTATTCCTACAATTTAGACTCTGAAGATGGGATTGTAGGGGAAGTTATAGACATAACCCAGGAAGGTGCTCTTCTTTTAAAGACTGAAAATCAAATTCTTACTTTTTTTTCAGGTGAAGTTATTTATATATATTAAAAAGCTCTAAGTTTCTTCCTACTTCAACAATCCTAATAAATTCTTCATAAACTCAAAGGTTTCTCCTTTCCTCTTATTTTTCTTACCTTTGCCCCAGGAAAAACTTCTTTAAACATCGCCCCACTTTCTTTATCTCTCAAACTATAAGCCAGCTTTTTTTGTAACAAACACCGTGCTACCAAAAATCTTTGCATAATACGCCACCTGCGAGTTAACTGCCCATATGCCCTTGTAAAACTTTAAAACATCCGGTAAATTTAAAATAAGAGACTTTTTTAACATAAAAGGAGAAAAACATGCTTCCCATTCTTCCTCTTGATACCTCAAGTTTTAAAGACATAAGAACTAAAGGAAAAGTTTATGTAGATAAAACTCCATGGATATATAAGCTTCTTACACAAGGAAAGTGCTATTTTCTTTCTCGTCCGAGAAGGTTTGGTAAATCCCTTACTGTAAATACCTTAAAAGAACTATTTAAAGGAAATAAAGACCTTTTTAAAGGCTTGTGGATTTATGATAAATGGGACTTTAAGCCTCACCCTGTGCTTGTGTTTGATTTTAATAGCATATCCAGAAATACGCCTGAAAATCTCAAAAAAGGACTTTTTGGAGAAATAAAAAAATATGCAAAAGAATATGACATAACTTTGTTAAACCCCGAAACCTTAGAAGGAGCATTTTGCGGGCTTATTTTTGAGCTTTACAGAAAATACAAAACCGGGGTGGTGGTGCTTATTGATGAGTATGATAAACCCATTATTGACCACCTGGGAAAAGGAAAAGAGGCACTTCAAATTGCTTATGCTAATAGAGATATTTTAAAAAGCTTTTTTGGGGTGCTGAAAGGTGCTGGCACAGTGGATGAGCTTGAATTTGTTTTTGCAACTGGTGTTTCCACCTTCACCAAAGTTTCCATCTTCTCTGACTGGAATAATCTCATAGATATTTCCTTTGATGCAGAATTTGCAGACTTTCCTGGCTATACTGAAGAAGAAATCCGAATATATTTTAAACCTCATATTAAACTCTTTGCCAAAGAAGAGAATACAACCTTTGAAAGCATTATAGAAAAACTTCGCTTTTGGTATAACGGTTACCGCTTCAGTCCCAAAAAAGAGTCCAAAATTTACAATCCTATTTCTGTGATGAATGCTCTTACAAAAAGGGAATTCAGAAACTATTGGTTTGAAACTGGGACCCCAAGCTTCCTGGTGAATCTTTTAAAGGAAAGGCTTTACACTATTCCCAAGCTTGAAGCTTTTAAAGTAAGTCCAGCAGTGTTTAAAGCTTTTGACCTTGAAAGACTCCCGGTAGAGGCAATTCTTTATCAGGCAGGATATTTAACTATTAAAGATGTCACCTCAACAGGGATGTGGGTATTGAGTTATCCAAATGCAGAGGTGAAACAGAGTTTTTGTGATGTGCTTTTGATAGAAGTGAGTGATTTAAACTTAACTCCTCGGGCTTTAGCAGATGAGTTAAAGGAAGTGTTAGAAGAGGAAAGGTTTGAAGAGATAAAAGAGCTTCTAAATGAGATTTTAATAGAAATACCCTATCCGCTTTTTGCAAAGGCAGATGAAAGACTTTTCCATGTGGTATTTTATTTGGTGCTGAATGTCCTCGGAATGAATGTTGAGGCAGAACTCTTAACGCATAAAGGTAGGCTTGATATGCTGGTAAAATTCCCGGAAAAAATTTTCA
>CAZQIW010000038.1:0-12193 GCA_964593845.1 uncultured Thermodesulfatator sp.
TTCAATAACTGCTAACTGAAAAAGATAATCTAAAAGTTTTTTTAAACAGCTCATACAGGCATCTCCTTATTTTCTCTCTTAGTTCTAATATTTATTATAACAAAAAATTTAAATTCCTCTCTATTTTCCTCAGTCTTCAAAAAAAATTTACTTACCTTCTTTTTCTTTGAAAAAGGAAAAAACAAAACTTATGCTCACAAGTAGTATAAATAAAAGAACTCTTAAAATTTAAAAGATAAAAAGGATTGAAGGCTTACTATTTGTATTTTCGTAAAAATAGTTTATAATAAGACCAAACTTGCTCGGGAAATGGGGTATTCCTTTCCTGGGCTTAAAAATAAATTTAAGGAGGGGATGCGTATGCCTTTGGATCCAGAGATTAAACAGGAGATTATTAAAAAATTTCAACGCCATCCAAATGATACTGGTTCTCCTGAAGTCCAAATTGCTCTTTTAACCGCCAGAATTAAGCAACTTGAAACACATCTCAAAGTGCATCGTAAAGATTTCCATTCCAGAAGAGGTCTTATGAAAATTATTGGACAGAGAAGAGCTTTATTAAAGTATCTTAAAAGGACGGACTTTAACAGATATCAAAATCTTATTAAAGCTTTAGGACTTAAAAAGTAAACAATAATCAAAACAGAACTCAAAATAAAAAGAGGGAGGCTTAAAGCCTCCCTCTTTTTATTTTTTATACCCAGCCTTTCTCTTCGTAAACTATTCTACCTGTTCCTGCTGGAATAAGTCTTCCTATAATTACATTTTCTTTTAATCCTCTGAGATAATCCACTTTTCCAGCAATAGAAGCTTCGGTTAAGACCCTGGTAGTTTCCTGGAATGAGGCAGCAGATAACCAGGACTCTGTAAGTAAAGCCGCCTTAGTAATTCCAAGAATTATAGGTTCTGCTACCGCTGGTTTACCACCCTGAGCCATTACCCTTTCATTCTCCTCTTCAAATTTTACTTTATCCACAATCTCTCCAATCATAAAGTTAGTATCACCAACTTCTTTAATCTTAACCTTTTTAAGCATCTGTCTAACAATTACCTCAAAGTGCTTATCATTTATTTTAACACCCTGAAGTCTGTAAACCTCCTGAATCTCTTCCACCAAGAAGCGAGCTACTCCTTTTACTCCTTTCACTTTTAAAATGTCATGAGGATTAGGAGATCCTTCTATTAATGGATCTCCAGCTCTTACCACATCTCCTTCTCTTACCACTATGTGTTTACCCTTAGGCACCAGATACTCAAGAGGCTCTCCTACCTCTGGCTGGATTACAATTTTTTTCTTTCCTCTGGTTTCTTTTTCAAATACCACTCTTCCATCAATCTCTGTAATCATTGCATATTCCTTAGGCTTACGAGCTTCAAAAAGATCTGTAACCTTTGGTAAACCTCCTGTAATATCCTTAGCCTTAAGAGTTTCTCTTGGAATTCTTGCAATAATATCTCCTGCTTTTACATAATCTCCTTCCTGAACACTTATAATAGCACCTACTGGAAGCTCATAACGAGCTTTTCCTCTTCCCTCAGGAAGATCTATAGTTTTTCCTTTTTCATCTTTTATAGAAATACGTGGACGATAATTTGTAAGTTTATAGTCTCTTACAATAATACTTACTCTTCCTGTAGTTGGATCAATCTTTTCATCTACTGTAACTCCATCTATAATGTCTCCAAACTTCACTTTTCCTGAAACCTCTGCAATAATGGGTGTGGTATAAGGATCCCACTCTACAAGAAGATCTCCTGGTCTTACCTCCTGTTCTTCTTCTACCCTTATTTTTGCTCCATAAGTAACAGGATATTTTTCTAAAATTCTTCCATCAGATCCAACTACAGCTACCTCACCCTGTCTATTCAAAGCTATTAAAGTGCCATCTTCTCTTCTAACCAGTCTTAAATTAATAAACTTTATTTTTCCTTGAGACTGTGCCCTGTGTTCACTCTGTTCCAGAGCTTTTCCTACAGCTCCACCTATGTGGAAGGTTCTCATAGTAAGCTGAGTTCCTGGCTCTCCTATGGATTGAGCAGCAATAATTCCTATAGCCTCTCCAATCTCTACCAACCTTCCTGTAGCTAAATCTCTTCCATAACACTTTCTACAAACTCCATGCTTAGCTTCACAGGTAAGAACTGATCTAATAGTAACCTTTTCTACTCCAGCTTCTTTTAACTTCTTAACTGCTTCTTCATCTATCTCCTCATTAGCCCTTACAAGAACCTCTCCTGTAACAGGATCAACAATATCCTCCAAGGCAACTCTTCCAAGAACTCTATCCCACACAGGCTCTATAATTTCACCAGCTTCAATAAGATGACCAATTTCTATACCATCAATGGTTCCACAGTCTTCTTCTGTAATAATACAATCTTGTGCTACATCTACCAATTTACGGGTAAGATAACCTGCATTAGCAGTTTTAAGAGCTGTATCTGCAAGACCTTTACGAGCACCGTGAGTAGAAACAAAGTATTCCAGCACTGAAAGACCTTCTCTAAAATTACTTTTTATGGGTGTCTCAATAATCTCTCCTGAGGGTTTTGCCATCAAACCTCTCATTCCAGCAAGCTGTCTTATCTGATCCTTAGATCCACGAGCACCAGAAAAAGCCATAATATAAACAGGATTAAAACTCGGTCCTATCTTCTTCTCTCCATTAGGTCCAATATATTCCTTAGTTTCCATCTCCTTAATCATCTCTTCAGTTACCTTTTCTGTAGCATTGGACCAAATATCCACCGCTTTATTATAACGCTCACTTTCAGTTATTAATCCATCTCTATACTGCTCCCAAATTTCTGCTATCTTCTTCTCTGCTTCAGCTATAATTTCTGCCTTTTTCTTGGGAATGGTTAAGTAATCCACAGAGATAGATAAAGCTGCTACTGTAGCTTGAGCAAATCCCAAATCCTTAAGTCTATCCGCAAAAATAACAGTCTTTTTAATTCCTGCTCTACGATAAGAAATATCTATAAGCTTTTGCAACTCTTTTTTGGTAAGAGGTTTGTTATACTCCTCAAAATCAATCTCCTCAGGAACAATAGTAGAAAATAATACTCTTCCTACTGTGGTTTCCACTAATTTACCGTTCATCCTTACTTTTATCTTTGCCTGTAAATCTACTGCTCCTGTTTGATAAGCTAAAATTACCTCATCTTTATCTTTAAAGATTTTTCCTTCTCCTTTAGCAAAAGGTCTTTCCAAGGTCATATAATAAATTCCAAGAACCATATCCTGAGTCGGATAAACAACAGGAATACCATTAGCTGGAAGCAAAATGTTGTTAGTGGATAATATTAAAACTCTATTTTCAATCTGGGCTTCCACAGATAAAGGAACATGAACAGCCATCTGGTCACCATCAAAATCTGCATTATAAGCCACACAAACAAGAGGATGAAGCTGAATAGCTTTAGTATCAATCAATACAGGTTCAAACGCCTGAATTCCCAATCTGTGTAAAGTTGGAGCACGGTTAAGCATAATGGGATATTCTTTTACAATCTCTTCTAAAGCATCCCATACAGCTGGATGTTCTTCTTCTACAAGTCTTTTTGCAGTTTTTATGTTAGTGGCATAACCATGTTTTTCCAGCCAGCCATAAATATAAGGTTTGAAAAGTTCTACTGCCATTTTCTTGGGAAGTCCACATTGATGCATTCTTAATTCAGGTCCAGCAACAATTACTGATCTTCCAGAAAAATCTACTCTTTTACCAAGAAGGTTCTGCCTAAATCTTCCCTGCTTACCCTTAAGAACATCTGATAAACTTTTCAGAGGTCTTCTATTTGGTCCCATTACAGGACGCCCTCTCCTACCATTATCAAAAAGGGCATCCACTGCCTCCTGAAGCATTCTCTTTTCGTTCTTCAAAATGATCTCTGGAGCATCAAGATCTATAAGTTTTTTAAGTCTTACATTACGATTGATTACCCTTCTGTATAAATCATTTAAGTCAGAAGTAGCAAACCTTCCTCCTTCTAAAGGAACCAAAGGTCTTAACTCTGGAGGAATTACAGGAATAACCTGTAAAATCATCCACTCAGGTTTATTCCCAGATTGTTTAAAAGCCCTGGCTAATTGTAAGCGTTTACCAAGCTTTTTCCTACGAGCTTCACTCTGAGTGGTCTGCATCTCTATTTGGATATCCTGAATCAACTTATCCAGATCCAAAGATTTCAATAACTCATAAATAGCAGATGCACCAGTATCAGCAATAATTTGATCTCCATACATTTCTTTGAGAGTATAATACTTATCCTCTGTCAAAATAGTTCCTACAGGATACTCCTCAATCTGGCTTTCAATCACTACATATTTTTCTAAATACAAAATAGATTCCACTTCTTTAAGAGTCATATTAAGGAGAAGTCCTATTTTACTGGGGATACTTCTTAAATACCAAATATGAGCAACTGGAGCTGCAAGCTCAATATGTCCCATTCTTTCTCTTCTTACTTTACTCTGAATAACCTCAACCCCACATTTTTCACAGATAACTCCTCTGTGTTTCATTCCTCTATATTTTCCACAAAGACACTCAAAATCCCTTACAGGTCCAAAAATCTTAGCACAAAAAAGACCATCTCTTTCAGGCTTTAATGTTCTATAATTTATAGTCTCTGGCTTTTTTACCTCTCCATAACTCCATTCTCTTATTTTTTCAGGAGAGGCTATCCCAAGTTTAATAGCCCTTATTTTCATTAAATCCTTGGGTTTTTCTAAAATTGAAAGGAGTTCTTTCATTATAAATACACCCCCTTTTTATTATTCTTCTATTAATTCTACATCAAGGCAGAGCCCTTGTAACTCTTTCATTAAAACTTTAAAACTCTCTGGCATTCCACCTTCTAAGAAGTTTTTACCCTTAACCAGTTTTTCATACATCTTGGCTCTACCTTCCACATCATCGCTCTTCACTGTAAGAAATTCATGCAATGTATAGGCTGCACCATAAGCTTCTATAGCCCATACCTCCATCTCTCCAAGTCTCTGTCCACCAAACTGGGACTTTCCACCCAAAGGTTGCTGAGTAATTAAAGAATAAGGTCCTGTAGCACGAGCATGGATTTTATCATCCACTAAGTGATGTAATTTCAGCATGTGCATATATCCTACAGTAACAGGCTCCATAAAAGGCTCTCCTGTCATACCATTGTAAAGAATAGTGGTTCCACTTTCACTTAATCCTGCAAGCCTAAGCCACTTCTTTATTTCCTCTTCCTTAGCCCCTGCAAAAACAGGCGTGGCAATAGGAATACCATCTATAAATCCTTTGGCTAATTCTATTATTTCTTCATCAGTCTTACCTTCCACCAGTCTTTCATATTCATCTTCATAAAAGATTTCCTTTAATATAGCTTTTATACTTTCAACCTGATACTCCTCAGCAAGTTTAGCCAGTTTTTTACCCAGCTCTTTACAAGCCCATCCAAGATGAGTTTCCAGAAGCTGACCGATATTCATACGAGATGGAACACCAAGAGGAGAAAGAATTATATCCACAGGGGTTCCATCAGCAAGATAAGGCATATCCTCAATAGGAACAATCTTTGAAACAACTCCTTTGTTTCCATGTCTTCCTGCCATTTTATCACCAGGCTGAAGTTTCCTCTTCATCGCTACATAAACTTTTACAATCTTCAATACCCCAGGAGGCAGCTCATCTCCTTTTTTAATCTTATTAATCTTAGCCTCATACTCATTTATAATCTCTTTTCTCTTCTTCTCATAGGCTTTTAACACCTCAGAAACAATCTCTTTCTTTCCAGAAGGAACTACCTCTTTAAGTTTGGAAAGGAGAGGAGCTGGTATAGACCTTAAAAGTTCTAAAGTAAATTCGTCATTTTTGTTAATGTAAACTTCTCCTTCTTTTTCCAGATTAGCTGTAGCTCTTTCTCCTTCCAACACCTTTGCCAAAGTATTAATTACACTCCTGGTTAATACTTCCAAAATATCAGCTTGATTTCTTAATAACTTAGCTATAGCTTCATCTTCTTTTTGCTTAGCTCTACTATCCTTCTCCAGACCTTTACGAGTAAGTATTTTGGTATCTATAACAATTCCCTCTATTCCAGCAGGCACCCTTAAAGAAGTATCTTTAACATCCTTGGCTTTTTCTCCAAATATAGCTCTTAAAAGCTTTTCCTCTGGAGTAAGAGTGGTTTCACCTTTAGGAGTTACCTTTCCTACCAAAATATCTCCTGGTTTTACATAGCTTCCTATCTTTACTATTCCACTTTCATCTAAATTGGCTAAAAGCTCTTCTCCTACATTTGGTAAATCTCTTGTAATTTCCTCTTTTCCAAGTTTAGTTTCCCTGGCTACACATTCAAACTCTTCAATATGAATAGAAGTAAAAACATCATCTCTTACCAGTCTTTCAGAAATAATTATTGAGTCCTCAAAGTTATACCCTCTCCAAGGCATAAAAGCTACAAGCACATCCTTTCCAAGAGCCAGCTCTCCATGATCAATAGAAGGACCATCTGCTAAAATATCGCCTTTTTTCACTCTCTGCCCTGGCTTAACAATGGGACGCTGATTAAAAGTGGTATTTTGATTAGATTTTTTCCACTTTATAAGGTCATAAACTTTTACCTCTGGAAGCTCTCCATCTTTTCCATCATATCTCACCACAATTCTTGTGCTATCTACATCCTCAACAACCCCATCTTTTTCAGCCACAATTAACATTCCAGAATTTAAAGCCACAGCTCTTTCCATTCCAGAACCTATAAGAGGAGCCCTGGTCTTTATAAGAGGCACTGCCTGCCTCTGCATGTTGGAACCCATAAGAGCACGGTTAGCATCGTCATGCTCTAAAAAGGGAATTAATGAACTTGAAACACTAACCACTTGTGCAGGAAAAAGATCCACAAGATCTACTTCATCTCTATGAGCTATAATAAATTCTCCATTCTTTCTGGCAGGCACATATTCGTCTAAAATATTCCCTTCTTTATCAATTTTAATAGTGGACTGAGCAATTACCAGATCTTTCTCCTCAGCAGCATTTAAATATATAACCTGATTAGTAACTTTCCCATCTTTTACCAATCTGTAAGGTGTTTGCAAAAATCCATAGGGATTAGTTTGAGCATAAGTCGTAGGAGAAACTATCAAACCAATATTAGGTCCTTCCGGGGTTTCAATAGGACAGATTCTTCCGTAATGACTGGGATGGACGTCTCTTACCTCAAAACCTGCTCTTTCTCTGGTTAATCCTCCTGGACCAAGAGCAGAAAGCCTTCTTTTATGAGTAAGCATAGAGAGAACATTAGTCTGATCCATAAACTGGGAAAGCTGTCCCTGAGCAAAAAATTCTTTTACTGCAGCTATTACTGGCTTACTATTTATTAGTTCTGCAGGAGTTAAAGCCTCTACCTCCTGAAGCTGGAGTTTCTCTTTTATAATCCTCTCCATCCTCATTAAACCAATTAAAAACTGATTCTCAACCAGCTCTCCTACTGCCCTTACCCTTCTATTGGCTAAACTATCTATATCGTCACCTTCTTCTTCAGTAGCTCTTAAACGAATCAATTCTTTTAAAATTGCTATAACATCATCTAAGGTAAGGGTCCTCTGAGTAATAGGTATATCTAAATTGAGACGAAGATTTATCTTGTATCTTCCAATCTCAGATAAATCATAGGTTGCAGGTTCAAAAAATAAGGATCTAAAGTATGCCTCAGCTACTTCTAAAGTAACAGGGCTGGAAGGTCTCATTTTTTTGTATATCTCTATTAAAGCCTCTTCCCTGTTTTTTGCCTTATCTGTTTTTAGAGAATCTCTGAGAGCTGAAGTATAACGATGGGTATCCACAAAAAGAACTTCTACCTCTTGAATATTCTTCTCTCTCAACTGCTTTAATTTATCCTTAGTAATCTCCTCATTTACCTCCAGTAAAACCTCTCCTGTTTCAGGATCCACTAACTCTTTAGCACTAAACTTTCCAATCATGGCTTCATCCGGAAGAGGAATACTTGTTATTCCTGCTTTTTTCAGTTTTCTTATTGCCCCTGCATTAATTACCTTTCCTTTTTTAACCAAAACTTCTCCTGTCTCAGGATTCACAATATCTGCAATAGCTTTCTGTCCCGCCAATAATTCATAATCTACGATTTTTTCCACTCCTTCTTCAAGAATTCTATATTTCTCTGTGGGATAAAACAGAGAAAGAATCTCCTCATCCTTCAATCCCATAGCCTTTAAAAATACCGTAGCTGAAATGTTCTTCCTTTTATCAATCCTTACCAGAAATCTTCCCTTGTAATCATAGATAAAATCTAACCAAGATCCCTTTACAGGTATAACCCTTCCGATATAAGTAAGTCTTCCTGCTTTAGCATGAGTTTTATCCTTCTCAAATATTACTCCCGGAGATCTTTGAAGCTGATTTACTACTGCTCTTTCTGTTCCATTAATAATAAATCTTCCATCCTCAGTCATTAAAGGAATAGCTCCAAAATAAATCTCCTGTTCTTTTATATCCTTTACACTTTTTACACCAGTTTCAGGATCTACATCATAAGTAATCAAACGGACCTTTAATTTCATAGGAGCTTCATAAGTAAGCCCCTTTTCCTTGGCTTCATCAGGAGAATATTCAGGCTCCAAAATTTTGTAATCTATATATTCCAAAAGTGCAGTTTCAGAATAATCTTTAATAGGAAATACAGTCTTTAAACATCTGTGAATTCCTATATCGCTTCTCCTGTCCGGAGGGGTATTTGCTTGAAGAAATTTATTGTAAGATTCCTTTGGTATTTTTAAAAGATATGGCACATCTTTAATCTGTTTAACCTTTGCAAAGCTTTTTCTAATTCTAAAACCTTGATTAGAATTGAGCATTTTTAAAATCCCCTCCTTGCGATTTTATATAATGACAAAAAGGGTTTTCCCCTGTAAAGAGGAAAACCCTTTTTGTTAACTATTATTGAGTAAACTCTGATGATCAAGGCTACTTAATTTCTACCTTAGCACCTGCTGCCTCTAATTTCTTCTTGATCTCTTCTGCTTCGTCTTTGGAAATTCCTGTCTTTACTGGTTTAGGAGCAGATTCTACCAGTTCCTTAGCCTCCTTCAATCCTAAACCTGTAATCTCTCTTACAGCCTTGATCACCTGAATCTTATTGGATCCAATCTCTGCTAATATTACATCAAACTCTGTCTTTTCTTCAGCTGCCTGAGCTGCTTCTGGAGCTCCTGGAGCAGCTCCAACTGCAGCTACTGCTGCCACAGGTGCAGCGGCAGTAACTCCAAATTTTTCCTCAAGCTCTTTAATAAATTCAGAAAGCTCAAGAACACTCATGTTAGCAATAAATTCAATTACTTCTTCTTTTGTTACCGGCATTTCTAACCCCTCCTTTTTGTTTTCTTTTTATTATTGCTGTGCCTCTCCTTTTTTCTGCTCAATAGCTTTAAGAACATATAAAAAGTTTCTAATAACTGCTGAAAGAACCCCAACAAAATTAGCAATAGGTGCCTGAAGGGTTCCAAGCACCTGAGCCAACAATACCTGCTTAGAAGGTAATTTTACTAAGTTCTCTATAGCCTCTGCTTCATAACCTTTACCCTGTATAACAAAACCTTTAAGCTGTAAAGAAGGATGATCCTTAATAAAATCATTTAAAACCTTAGCAATCTCTACAGGATCTTGATAAGCAAAAACTAAAGCTGTTGGTCCTTCCACATAATCATTTACTGCCTGATAAGGCGTCTCTTGAGATGCTATCCTTATTAAAGTATTTTTCGCTATTTTAACCTCTCCTCCTTTTTCTCTTATAAGTTTACGAATTTCATTACTCTCAGTAGCAGTAAATCCCTTAAAAGATGTTACAAATACCCCTTCTGATTTTAAAAACTTCTCTTTTAAACTTTTAACAATTTCTGCTTTTTGAGCCCGGGTAAGCAAGGTTAACCTCCTTAATTTGTTTCATTTACTCACAAATACTCACGAAAGGGTACCCTTTCGCCTCTAAGTAGGCTGAGGAAGCTTCCTCATTTAAGCCTTCTTCAGGCACCTACTTGTCTTCGGCCCCAAGGGTAACCCTCAACTTGAAGGATCCCCAGGGGCTTTTATTAACTTATAAACTAATCTCCTGAATACCTCTGAAGTAAATTCCTTATATCATTCGGATCTACTTTTATTCCAGGTCCCATAGTAGTAGAAATCGTAACCCCTTTTATATACTGCCCCTTAGCTGCAGAAGGTTTCGCCTTTAAAAGCGCATCAAAAAAAGCTGCTAAATTCTCCAAAAGTTTCTTCTCTCCAAAAGAAACCTTACCTACAGGCACATGAACCACTCCACCTCTATCTACCTTAAAATCAATCTTACCTGCCTTTATCTCTTTTACAGCCTTGGCTACATCAAAAGTAACTGTTCCTGTTTTTGAACTTGGCATCAAACCACGAGGACCTAAAATCTTACCCAGCTTACTTACAGCAGGCATCATATCAGGAGTAGCTATAACTTTGTCAAACTCTAACCACTCCTCTTTTTGAATCTTCTGAATTAAATCTTCATCTCCTACATAATCAGCACCAGCCTCTTCAGCTTCCTTAGCCTTTTCTCCCTTGGCAAACACCAATACCCTTGCTGTCTTTCCAGTTCCATGAGGTAAAACCACAGATCCTCTTACCATCTGGTCAGCATGACGAGGATCTACTCCTAAATTAACAGCTACTTCTACAGTTTCATCAAATTTAGCATAAGCTGTATCAAGAGCTAACTTTACCGCATCTTCAAAAGTATATTTCTTAGTCCTATCTACCTTCTTTAAAGCCTCTCTATATTTCTTCCCACGTCTTGCCATCTTTCACCTCTCCTAATCTACAATTTCTATTCCCATACTCTTTGCTGTTCCTTCTATAGTTTTCATAGCTGCCTCTAAAGATGCAGCAGTCAAATCCTTCATCTTCATCTTGGCTATCTCTTCTAACTGCTTTCTTGTTATCCTACCAACTATTTCCTTTCCTGTTTTATGTGCACCAACTTCAATTCCAGCTGCCTTCTTTAAAAGAACTGAAGCAGGTGGTGTTTTTAATTCAAAAGTAAATGATCTGTCAGCATAAACTGTAATAACTACAGGAATAATATACCCTTCCTGACCACGGGTCTTTTCATTAAAAGCCTTTACAAATTCCATAATATTAACACCATGCTGACCAAGAGCAGGTCCAACTGGTGGAGCAGGAGTTGCTTGCCCAGCAGGAATTTGTAATTTTATTTGAGCAATTACCTTCTTAGCCATATTTCCCTATCCCCCC
Source organism: uncultured Thermodesulfatator sp. (assembly GCA_964593845.1). GTDB lineage: Bacteria > Desulfobacterota > Thermodesulfobacteria > Thermodesulfobacteriales > Thermodesulfobacteriaceae > Thermodesulfobacterium. The sequence goes on from CAZQIW010000038.1 coordinate 11,283, forward strand.
TAAATCTTCTGTAAGTATGCAAACTCTATTTCTACCGGAGTTTCTCTACCAAAAATACTCACTAAAACCTTTACCTTTCCTTTCTCAGGCTTAACCTCATCCACTATACCTATAAAATTAGCAAAAGGTCCATCTGTAATTCTAACCCTATCTCCCTGCATAAACTGATATCTTGGCTTGGGTTTAATCTCCTCTACTACAAGTTGAGAAATAAGTTTTTCTACTTCCTCTGTCCTAAAAACATAAAGCTTGTCTCCTCCCACTATATCCAGAACTCCATCTATTTTTCTTATCTCCTCTTTTAACTCCTCATCAAGCTCAGCAAAAACTAAAAAATACCCAGAATAAAACTTCTGTGAAACCTGTTTCTCAGGAGAAAACATCACTTCAATCTCCTTAGGAGGCGGAACAAAAAAACGTTCCACCTTGTCCCTTAACCCCTTCCTCTCCAGTAAATCTTCAAGCTCCTGTTTTACTTTTTCTTCTAAACCCGACCAAACTTGTATAGAATACCAGATCTTACTCACCTTACCTCACCAAAAAAGATATTATAGCATTATAAATGGCATCCAACAATCCAAGATAACCACCAATAAACAGACTTAAAACAGCTACCATCAAAGTGCTCGTTAACACTTGCTTTCTATTAGGCCAGGTTATCTTTTTTGCCTCTATTTTAACCTCTTTTAAAAATCTTACAGCCCTATTAAAAAAATTTTCCTTCTGTATTTTTAATCCCTTACTTTTTAAAACCTGTTGTTTGCTATTTTCTATTACTCTTTTTTTAGCCTTTACCTTTGTCTTTGTTTTTGCTGCCATTTCTTTTTCCCAAGAATAAAACCAGAAAAACTAGCAGGCCAGGAGGGACTCGAACCCCCAACCTTCGGATTTGGAGTCCGATGCTCTACCAA
>CAZQIW010000039.1:0-12091 GCA_964593845.1 uncultured Thermodesulfatator sp.
TATTCTCCAGATGTTAGTCTATTAAAAAAGAAAAAGGAGTCTGAGCTTGATAAAGAGGAAACTTAGGGAGCTGATCAGGGAAAAAATAGGAATCCTTTTTGGAGAAATACCTGGGCTTTCCTTTGAAGTAGAAAAGCCCAGAAGAGAAATTTATGGAGATTATGCCACCAATGTAGCTTTAGTGTTAAAAGGAAAATTAAATACTCCACCCCTGGAAATTGCCGAAAAACTGGCTTCAGAGCTGAGAAAAGAGAGTTCAATCTTACAAAAGATAGAAGTAGTAAAACCAGGTTTTATTAATTTTTGGATTTCACCAGAGTATTACTTAAACAATTTAAAAAAGATTATAGAAGAAAAAGATAATTATGGAAGACTAAATCTTGGAGAGGGAAAAAGAGTTTTAATAGAATTTGTTTCTGCTAATCCTACAGGTCCTCTTCATATAGGGCATGGAAGAGGAGCTGCCTATGGAGATTCCTTAGCGAGATTACTTGCCTTTGCAGGATATAAGGTAGAGAAAGAATATTATATTAATGATAAAGGCACTCAGATGAATATTCTTGGAGCTTCTGTATATTTGAGAGCTAAAGAGCTAAAAGGAGAGAAAGTAGATTTTCCAGATGATTATTACAAGGGAGAGTATATCTACGATATTGCAAGAGAAGCACTGAAAGTTTATCCCGATCTTCTTACCATGGAAGAAAGTAAAGCCATAGAGCTCTGTAAAGAGCTTGCTCTTAAACTTATCTTAGAGGATATAAAAACTGATCTGGAAAAATTTCGTGTATTTTATGATAACTGGTATTCTGAAGCCTCTTTATATGAAAAAGGTAAGGTAGAAGAGGTTTTAAATTATTTAAAACAAAAGGATTTGATTTACGAAAAAGAGGGAGCTTTATGGTTTAAGTCTTCTTTATTTGGGGATGAGAAGGATAGAGTAGTTATTCGTTCAAATGGAGAATATACTTATTTTGCAGGAGATATTGCTTATCATTATGATAAATTTAAGGAAAGGAGGTTTGATTTAGCTGTTAATATATGGGGTGCAGATCATCATGGATATGTTAAGAGATTAAAGGCAGTGTTAAAGGCTTTTGAGGTTGATCCTGAAAGATTACAGATTTTACTTATTCAAATGGTAAATCTTATTGAAAGCGGAGAAAAGAAAAGCATGTCAACCCGACAAGGAGAATTTGTTGAATTAAAGGAGCTGATTAATGAGGTGGGAGTGGATGCTACGAGATTTATTTTTCTTTCTCGTTCTTCTGATTCTCCTTTAGATTTTGATATAGATCTTGCTAAAAAACAGTCTCAGGAAAATCCCGTTTACTATGTTCAATATGCTCATGCCAGAATTTGTAGTGTTTTTAGAAAAGCACGAGAGAATGGATTGAAGGAAATTGAATGGGAGAAAGTAAACTGGAATAATCTTTCCACTAAAGAAGAGTTAAATATATTGAAAAAATTAGAAGAGTTTCAGGAGGTAATAGAAAGTGCAGCTTTAAATTATGCTCCTTATAGAATTACTTATTACTTACTTGATCTTGCCAAAGAGTTTCACGAGTATTACACCAGGTATAGAATTTTAACAGAAGATAAAGAGCTTACCCTGGCACGATTAGGGCTGTGTCAGGGATGTAGAGTAGTTTTAAAAAATGGCTTAGAACTGCTGGGAGTTGAATCTCCGGAAAAAATGTAAGAAGGAGGAAATAGTATGGAGGGGAAAGAAGGAAAAAAAGAAAAAAAAATAAAGATAGAAATAAGTAAGTTGGCTTTTGTTTTTATTGTGTTAGTTATTTTATGTTTGCTTGTTTGGAGTTTTATTATAGGTGTATGGGTAGGAACTAAAATAGTTAGTAAAGAAGAGGAAGAAATAGCTTTTGAGCAAAATAAAGAGCTTGTAGAAACCCCACCTCTAATATCACAATCTACGAGTGTAAGTAATGAAACTGAGACATCAAAAGAAGTTAGTGATCAATCCAAATTACCTTCATCTGTTCCTCCGACTCCAGTACCGGCACCAGCAATAGCTCCTAAGACAGAAGTTTCTTCTAAAAAGATAGGAGCGAAAGAATTAGAAAAGAAAGTTAAGAAAAAGGTAACCCCCAAATATACCAAAAAAGAGGTTGCGGTTATAGCTTCTCATATAAAAAACATAAAAACTTCTTATTATACTCTTCAAATAGGTGCTTTTTCCACTAAAAAATTTGCTAAGGAACTGCAGGAGCTTGCGAAAAATAAAGGATACAAAGCTTTAATAAAAATTTTTAAACAACCTAATGGAAAAGTTTTATACAAAGTTTTTGTAGGAAAGTTTTTAACCAGAAGAGAAGCTGAAAAATATATTGAAAAAGTGCATAAAGATCTGGGGATTAAGCCTTTTATTGTTGAAGTAAGATAAAAAATGGTAAGAAAAGCTAAACTTTCTGATGTGAAGTATATTTACAAATTAATATTACATTTTTCAAGACTTGGGGATGTTCTTCCCAGACCAATAATAGAGTTATATGAGCATGTAAGAGATTTTTTTGTATATGAAGAGAGAGATTTAATCGTGGGTGCTTGTGCTTTACATATTTGTTGGGAGGATTTAGCAGAGATAAGGTCTTTGGTGGTAAGTGAGGAGTATCAGGGAAAGGGGATAGGGGTACAGTTGGTTAAAGCCTGTATAGAGGAAGCCAAGGTACTTGAGATACCTAAAATTTTTGCTTTAACAAGGGTGCCAGAATTTTTTGAAAAACTTGGTTTTAGAAGGATAGAAAAAAGTGAATTACCTCATAAAGTATGGGCTGATTGTGTGAGATGCCCCAAATTTCCAGAGTGTGATGAAGTACCAGTTATTAAAGAAATTTTTGTATAGTATTAAAAAAACCCTTGACTTTTTTGAAAAAATATATAAAAATAAACACAAATAATTTTGACAACAATTTTTTACAAAAAAAATTAAAAGGAGGTGTATGATATGCCAACAGTAGAGTACAAGGGTAAGACATTTGAGGTTGATGAAGACGGGTTCTTACAGGGTGGTCTTGATGCTTGGTGCAAAGAATGGGTAGAGTATGTAAAAGAGCAGGAAGGTATTCAGGAGCTTACTGAAGAGCACTGGAAGGTTATTAATGTTCTTCAGGATTACTACAAGAAGAATGGTGTTGCTCCAATGGTAAGAATTCTTTCCAAGCTCACAGGATTCCCATTAAAGAAGATTTATGAGCTCTTTCCTTCTGGTCCTGGAAAAGGTGCCTGTAAAATGGCTGGGTTACCTAAACCCACTGGTTGCGTATAAAAAGAAAATTTTAAGGGGGAGTAAAAATCTTTTTTACTCCCCCTTACTTTTGCTTTTATTGTTTTTATTTTATATAATAAATTTTAATATGTCTTTGCTTTTTGCAGCTAAATTAAATTTGAATACAGCTTCGGTTGAAGAACTTGAGAAACTTCCAGGAATAGGTAAAGTTATTGCACAAAGGATTGTAGAATATAGAAAAACTCATGGAGCTTTTAAGTCTCTTGAAGAGCTGAAAAAAGTTAAAGGAATAGGTCCTAAAAAGTTTAAAATTTTGAAAAAATATCTTCAAATAGAGCCTCCTCAATTAGAGGAAGATTCTTTGAAAAAAGAAGAGGTTGTTAATTCAGGAGATTCTCAAGAGAAAAACACAAGTATTAAAATTTATTATTACATAGATGAAAAAGGGATAATTCATTATACTCAATTTCCAGAATTAGTTCCTCCTAAATATAAACACTCTTTAAAACTTTTCCATTAAATTTTTTTAAATTAAACCAAGCTATAATCTTGCTTTAATTTTAATTTCCGATTAAAATAAAGGCACTAAAAACAAATTTCTTTAAAAGGAGTAATTTTTATGCTGGAGTTTTTTCTTACAGAAGAGCAAAAACTTTTGATAAATTTAATCAAAGAGATTGGAGAGGAGTATATTAAGCCTTATGCCTTGGAATGGGATGAAAAGGAGATTTTTGATAGCAAACCTATAAAGGCTCTTGCTCATGCAGATCTTTTTGGAATTATTATTCCAGAGGAGTATGGTGGGCTTGGATGGGGAAGTTTTGAAATGTGCTTAGCTGTAGAACATCTTTCCTATTATTGTGCAGGTGTTTCTACCACTTATGCAGCCTCTTTTTTAGGATGCTATCCTATTCTTCTTTTTGGAAATAAAGAGCAGAAGGCTACTTATTTACCTGCTATTGCCAGAGGTGAAAAACTCTGTGCTTTTGCCTTAACAGAACCTCAGGCAGGAAGTGATGCCTTTGCCATAAAAACCACTGCCAAAAAAGAAGGAGACTATTATGTTTTAAATGGGATGAAACAGTGGATTACCAATGGAGGAATTGCAGATATTTATATAGTAATTGCCATAACAGACCCTGCTAAAGGAGCCAGAGGAGCAAGTGCTTTTATTGTAGAGAAGGATGATCCTGGTTTTTCTGTGGGGAAAAAGGAAAAAAAGCTGGGACTTAGGGCATCGGTTACTACAGAACTCTTTTTTAATGATTGCCGTATTCCTAAAAACAGACTTCTTGCAAGAGAAGGAATGGGTTTTATAGTGGCTTTAAAAACCTTGGATTATGCAAGGTGTGGCGCAGGGGCTCAGGCTCTTGGTATAGCTCAGGCTGCTATGGAAGAGGCTTTAAAACATGCAAGCTCCCGTGTTCAGTTTGGTCAGCCTGTTTATAATTTTCAGGCTGTAAGTCATACTTTTGCTGAAATGGCTATGAAAATAGAAGCAGCAAGAGCACTGGTTTATAATGTGGCTAAGTATATAGACAGTGGAGCAAAAGATTTCTCAGGCTATTCTTCTATGGCTAAATGTTTGGCTACTGATACAGCTATGTGGGTAACAGAAAGGGCTATTCAGATGATGGGTGGCTTTGGATATATGAGAGATTATTCTGTGCAAAAATATTTTAGAGATGCTAAGTGTCTTCAGATATATGAGGGAACCAATGAAATTCAGAAAAATGTTATTGCAAGAGAATTGTTAAAATATTATAAATAAGAGGTAGAGCATGGAAAAAATAATAGTCTGTATAAAAGGAGTTCCTAAGCCTGGGACAGTTAAAGTTGATCCAGAAACTCACACCCTGAAAAGAGAAAGCATGGAACTTATTTTAAATCCTAATGATAGATCAGCTCTTGAGATGGCTATAAGGCTAAAAGAAAGACATGGAGGAGAAGTAACGGTTCTTACTATGGGTCCTCCTAACATGATTTCACTTTTAAAATATGCCTATGCCTTGGGTGCAGATAACATGATTTTACTTTCAGACAGAGCTTTTGCAGGAGCTGATACTCTGGCAACCAGTTATGTTCTTGCAAAAGCTATAGAAAAGATTTCTCCCTTTTCCTTAGTGCTTATGGGTCTTAAATCCATAGATGGAGAAACTGCTCAGGTTCCTCCTGAAACTGCTTCTATCCTGGATCTTCCGTCCTTAACTAATGTGAAAGAACTTTTTAAAGAAGGAAATAAGTGGATTGCAGTAAGAGAAAATGAATATGGAGAAGAGGAGATAGAGATAGAAGGTCCTTTTGTATGTTCTGTTTCTCCTTCTGCTTTTGACTATTTAAGACCACCTTCTTTGAAAAGACTGATTGAATCCAAGAAAAAAGAGCCAGAAATTTGGACAGCTTCTGAGCTACAGGTTAATCCTGAAAGATTAGGGCTTAAAGGTTCACCCACTCAGGTAATAGATGTATATGAAAAGAAGCTGGAGATAAAGGGCACTATTTTAGAAGGAGAACCTCAAGAATTAGTGGAAAAATTATTAGAGATTTTACAGGAAAAAGAGATAATTAAATTAGGGTAGAGGTGGAAAATGGTAGAGAGGACAAAAATAGAGGAACTTTCTAAGGAGAATATCTTAGCTTTTGGAGAAATTTATCAGGGCAAACTTCATCATGCAAGCTTAGAGATTTTAACACCTTTAAAGGAGATTGCAGAAAAACTTAATAAAAAACTTATATTACTTTGTTTAGCCGAATCCGTAGAAAAAATTCAGAACTTAGAAGAGATAAAACAGTGTATAGCTGATGAAGTATGGTTTATTCTTAATAAAGAACTTGATACTTTTAAGGATGATTTATTTGCTGAAGTAGTAGTAGAGGTAATTAAAAGCACTAAGCCTTATGGATTGTTTTTTCCTGCTACTTTTGCTGGCACTTCTATAGCTCCAAGAATTGCTGGATCCTTAAGCTTGGGATTATGTGCTCATGTAAATGCTTTAGAAGTGGAAGAGGATAAGATTGTAATGTCAAGACCTACTTATGGAGAAAACATTATTGCTAAGCTCAGTTCCCGGACATTACCAGTAATGGCAACCTTATCAGCAGGGGTATTTCCAATAAAAAGTTCAGAAAAAGCTCCTGTTTTTAAAGAGGTGATGTTACCTGAGAATTTTTCCTGGAGGAGCAGATTAAAAGTTAGAAAATTTAATCCATCTGAGAAGCAACCTACCAGATTAACAACTGCTAAGGTAGTAATAGCAGGGGGGAGGGGACTTAAAAATAAGGAAAACTTTCAGAAACTTTTTGAACTGGCAGAGCTTTTAAAGGGAGAAGTAGGGGCAACCCGTCCTGCCTGTTATGAAGGCTGGATAGAAGAAGAAAGGATGATAGGAGTAAGTGGAGTAAGTGTGCATCCCAAAGTTTATATAGGATTTGGTATTTCTGGAGCATTGCAGCATACTGTGGGTATGGAAAACTCTGAATTTATTATAGCTATAAATACCGATAAAGAGGCTCCTCTTGTTAAAATGGCACATTTAGCTTTGATAGGAGATGCCCCAAAAATCCTGGATCTTCTGATAAAAAGGTTAAAATCTCTCTCTAAGTAATGAACTTTACAATTTAACCAGTTTTTTAAATCTGTTTTTCAGTCTTTTTATATGGTCTCCCTGCCAATAAAGTCTTTTACACTTAGGGCAATAATTAAATTCGTTATAGAATTGATATACTCGCTCTGGAATTAGTTCTTTAAACTCTTCTTTTTTCACTGGAATCAGCTCTTCTCCACAGATACTGCATATATTCAGTTTTAGTTCAGGATTCAGATTAAATTTGTTGATTACAAGGGAGAGCTGGGCTTTTAAACTTTCTCTTGGTAAGAGTAAGTATTTAACCCCTGCTTTTTCTAATATTTCTGCAGTATTAGGGCTGGTTATAAGAAAAATCTTATTTTTATGCTTAAAGATTTCTTCTTTAGTTATCTTATCTTCGCAAATTTCAGTTTTATATCCTAAGAATCTGAGCCATTTGCTTAATCCCTTTAAAGAGGCTTCAAGAAAAAATTCCATTCTTTACTTTTTTTCTGATTTCTTTTCCCAGCCAGGAAGTAAATGAAGCTCTAAAATCTGTTCTATTCTCACCTCTGCAGGAGCTCCAGTAAGTAAACACTGAGCTTTTTGGGTTTTAGGAAAGGCTATAATCTCTCTTATACTCTTTTTGCCAAGCATAAGCATGATTAAACGATCCAGTCCAAAAGCTATACCTCCATGAGGTGGAGCACCATATTCAAGAGCTGTAAGTAAAAAGCCAAATTTTTCTTCAGCTTCTTCAGGAGTTATTTTTAAAAGTTTAAAGATTTCCTCCTGAAGCTCTCTTTTATGAATACGAATACTTCCTCCACCAATTTCAATTCCATTTAACACTAAATCATAAGCTCTGGATTTAACCTTTAAAGGATCAGTTTTAAGTAATTCCAAATCCTCTTCCTTGGGATGAGTAAATGGGTGATGCACTGAGACCAATCTGTCTTCTTCATCATCCCATTCAAAAAGCGGAAAGTCAACTATCCATACAAAACTGAATTTCCTTTCAGGAATAAGCCCTAATTTTTGAGCTAAGTGTTTTCTTAGCTCAGAGAGAACCTCATTAGCTATTTCTTCTTTATCTGCTACAAAAAAGAAGGTGGCTTCGTCTTCTTTAGTTTCAAAAAGCTCTTCCAGTTTTTCAAGAACCGATGGTTCAAAAAACTTTACAATAGGTGAACTCCACTTTTTTTCAAAAGAGGAGGCACTTTTGTTGTATTTAATCCAGGCAAGTCCTTTTGCTCCTAATTCTTGAGCAAATTTAGTTAAGTCATCAAGCTCTTTTCTTGAAAAGGAAGAAGGAGCTTTAATTCCTTTAATTACTCCTCCACTCTCTAAAGCACTTTTGAAAACTTTAAAAGAAGTATTTTCAAAAAGAGAAGAAAGGTCTTTTAATTTCATATCAAATCTAATATCTGGTCTGTCTGTTCCATAGTCCATAAGAGCTGTTTCATAAGATAAAACAGGGAAGGGTGTTTCTAAGGTAATTCCAAGGGTTTTTTCAAAAAGATAGGCAATCAGTTCTTCCACAAGATTCATCACATCCCTTTCTTCTACAAAAGACATCTCCATATCAAGTTGAGTAAACTCTGGCTGACGATCTGCTCTTAAATCTTCGTCTCTAAAACAGCGGACAATTTGATAATACTTGTCCACTCCTGCTACCATAAGGATTTGTTTAAAAAGCTGGGGAGATTGAGGTAGAGCATAAAACTTGCCAGGATACAAACGACTTGGAACCAGATAGTCTCTTGCTCCTTCAGGTGTGCTTTTAGTTAAATAAGGGGTTTCTATTTCCAGAAAACCTTTGCTATTTAAAAATTCTCTAATGGTTTGATTAACCTGATGTCTGAAAATAAAGGGTTTAAGACCATCTAAGGTTCTCATTTCCAGATAGCGATATTTTAGACGAATAGCCTCTGAAACCTCTGAGACATCTTCATCCAAGGGAAAAGGAGGTGTTTTTGAGGTGTTTAAAATTTCTACATCACTTGCTACAAGTTCTATATCTCCAGTAGAAATTTTAGGATTTTCCATACCAGGAGGTCTTTTTCTGATTTTTCCTTTTACACTTATAACATACTCAATCCTTATGGAATCTGCTAACTCATGAATTTGAGGGTCTATCCCCTCCTCAAAAACTACCTGCAGCAGTCCTGTTCTATCTCTAAGGTCTATAAAAATTACTCCTCCATGGTCTCTTCTTCTTAAAACCCATCCAGAAACTACAACTTCTTTATCTATGTAATCTTTGTTCAGCACCCCAACATAAACAGTCCTTTTAAGACGCATGAACCCCTCCTAAAAAAATTTTAAAAAAGTGGTTTAAAAATAAATTATAGCACCTAAATTTTCTCTTGCACCTTTATTTTATGGGCAATTTAAAAAATTGTATGGTATTTTCTGTGGTTTTTTCTGCTATTTCTTCTAAAGAAAGCCCTTTAACCTCAGCAATTTTTTGGGCTGTATAAATCAGAAAAGCAGGTTCATTCCTTTTGCCTCTAAAAGGCACAGGAGCTAAAAAAGGACAATCCGTTTCTATTAATAACCTATCCAAAGGAATATAGGTTACAGCCTCTCTAAGGCTGTGAGCATTTTGAAAGGTTACTATTCCAGGTATAGAAATAAAACCTCCTAAATCCAAAATTTTTCTGGCTACGCTTTTATCTGATGTAAAACAATGGGAAAGAAATTTTAAAGGTAAAAACTTTTTAATTATAGTAAAAGCGGTTTCCCATAAAGATTCGTCACCTCTTAAATGTAAAACCACGCATTTTTTATGCTTTTTAGCAAGTTCAAGTTGTCTTTCAAAATGTTCTATCTGCATTTCTTTTGGAGAATACTCTTTTACCCAATCAAGCCCAATTTCCCCTATAGCATAAACTTTATCTAAATTGGCTTCAAGCTCCTGGTAATCTTCTTCAGTAAGATTTTTTACTTCATGGGGATGAAATCCTATAACAGGAGAGATAAAATCTGGATAAACTTGAGATAACTCTAAGGCTTTTTTATTGGTTGAAGGATTTATACCAATAACTACAGTATGAATCACATAATTTTCTTTTGCTCTTTTTATAACTTCATCCAGGTCTTTTTTAAACTCTGGCAAATTTAGATGAGAATGACTATCTATTAAACGCATAAACCCTATTCCTCCTGTGTGGTTTTAAGTTTCATAATAAAGAGAAAGATAAAATAAAAGCTCATAAATACTACTACAGAACCAGAAAAAGGAAGATCCCAGAAAATTGAAATTATACTTCCTCCTAAAATACCAAGAACATTTAATAAAGCTGTAATCAGGATGGCAATTTTTAAATTAGGCGATAGCCTTAGAGCTACACTTCCAGAAAAAACAAAAAAAGTAGAGATCAAAAGCACTCCCATCAGTTTAATTCCTATAAGGATTTGGAGTGTTATTGCTATAAGATAGAAGAAATTAGCCCATTTGTAATCTATTCCAGGAAGTTCTTCATCAGTAATTTGGGCAACCCAGAGGGGATAAAATTTAAAGAAAAGAGCCAAGCTTAATAAAAAAATGATTAAACTCTGGTAAAAATCTTGCTTAGTTACAGTAACAAGGCTTCCAAAAAGATAGGAAAGAAGACGAGCATCGTATTGATAGGTCTTTGTAGCTATAATCAAAGCTAATCCTAAAAACAAGTGAGTAATAATAGAAGTTGCAGTATCTTCGTAAAATTTAAAGCATTTTTTAAAGATTAGGATAGTAAGAACTGCTAAAAGGGTAATTCCTGCAATTAGAGGATATTCTAAATAAGAAGGAATAGATTCAGAAATGACTGCAGTAAAAATAATAGCGAAAAAAAGCACATGGGTTAAGGCATGAGGAAACAGGGCATTTTTCTTTAAAATTAAAAAGGGAGAGGTTAGAGAAAGAGCCAAGCCTAAAAAAATTCCAGAAAGAATTCCATACTTTACAAGATGCAAAGAAAATAAAAAATTTTCCATAGTTTTTTACCAGTGTAAGTGTTCTATTTTGTGATAGTCCGAGAAGAATTCTTTTTGTTTGCTTAAAACACAAAAGCTTTCATGCGTGCCGTGGAAAAATAAGCTTTGATTTACACAGGCTACCTTATTTACCCACTTAGTTAAAAGCCAGGTTTCATGCGTGATAAGAAGGATGGTAAGCCCTTTTTGATAAAATTCTCCCAATGTATGATAAAAAGCATCCTGAGAAAAAAAATCCAATCCCACAGAAGGTTCATCCAAGATTAAAACCTCTGGCTCCAAAATAAGGGCACGGATGATATAAGCCCTTTGAAGCTGCCCATAAGATAGCTCTCCTAATTTTTTATTTAAAAACTCTTTAACACCAAACTTTTCTATAAGAAAATCTCGTATTTGAGTATTTATTTTTTTGTGATACCATTTTGCTGGCATAGAAAGAAATTCCTTTACTGTAAGAGGGGTTAGAGTGTCAATTAGCTCTCCTGCTCTTTGAGGAACATATCCAATCTTATACCAATCTTTAAACTCTTTTATCCTTTTTCCCCAAAGACGGATTTCACCTTTTAGAGGCTTTAAAAAACCCAGAATACATTTTATAAGAGTGCTTTTTCCTCCTCCATTTGGTCCAATAATAGCTAAAAAATCTCCTTTTTTTACTTCTAAGTTAATATTTTTAAGAACTAAGTGCCTTTCATAGGCAAAATAAAGATTTTTAACCTGAATGAGAACTTGATTCATAACGAGATTTAATCTCTTCCCAGATTTTATCCAGATCTTCTATAGTGAGGTTCTCCCAAGAAAGTCCACGATTTTCAAGCTCCTTTTCAAGAAGCTTAAAACGGGTTTCAAATTTGTCCAAAGCCAGGCGAAGAGCTTCCTCAGGATTAATATTTAATTTACGGGAAAAATTAGCAATGGTAAAAAGCAAATCTCCTATTTCTTCTTTTAATTTAGTCTCAGAAGAGTCCTGCATGGATTTTTTGATCTCCTCTATTTCTTCTTCTACTTTTTCCAATACATCTTCAGCCTTTTTCCAGTCAAAACCTACTCTTCCTGCTCTTTCTCCTAATCTAAAAGCTCTTTGAAGTGCTGGTAAACTTTTTGGAATATTTCCAAGAACAGAAGAACTCTTACCCTCCTGCTGCTTTATTTTTTGCCATTTTGCAAGCACTTCCTCGGCTGTTTTTGCTACTTCGTCTCCAAATACATGGGGATGCCTTCTTATCATTTTTTGAGCTGTAAAATAAAAAAGGTCTTTTAAAGTAAAAGCTTTAGCTTCTTCATAAAGATAAATAATAAA
>CAZQIW010000040.1:0-12013 GCA_964593845.1 uncultured Thermodesulfatator sp.
ACACGATATTACCCTCTTTCAAAAAATCTAAAAAGTGATTTAAAAATTCAGGAGTTAAAAGGAGAAGAAATAACTTGAAACTTAAAAAAGTAAATTTTTTTATTTTTTTTCTTATATTTTTTTTATTTTTTAATAATTCACCTCTTCAAGCTAAGGATAATATAGAAATTGCAGGAGATATTCTGGAGTTAACACTTCCTACTACAGCTTTTGGAATGTCTCTTATTTTTCATGATGACAATGGAACTAAACAATTTGTTAAAAGTTTTATTACAACCTTAGGTATAACCTATACTTTAAAATATACAATTCATAAAAAGCGTCCTAATGGAGGAGAGCATTCCTTTCCTTCAGGGCACACCTCTTCTTCTTTTTCAGCAGCCTCTTTTATTCAAAGACGATATGGATGGAAATATGGTATTCCTGCTTATATAGCAGCAAGTTTTGTAGGCTGGTCCCGGATTGAATGTAAAGCCCACTATCCTGAAGATGTCTTAGCAGGAGCCTTTATAGGAATAGTAAGCACTTATATGTTTACAAAAAAATTTCATAATAAAATCTTAAAAAATATAAATTTTTCCATTATCAGCTATAAAAATTCTCAACTATATGCTTTTTTCTTGCAAACCTCTTTTTAATTTTTATTTTGTTTTCTGGTTAAAGTTTAAACTTTTTCCTTATATTTAGCTCTGGCACCTGAAAGTAAAGATAATCTTTTTTAAAAGTAATTAATGCTTTAGAAACCTTAGCAAAATAATTAATTTCATAAAGATACAAATTCCCATATAATCCTTCAGGATAAATATAAGTAATTTCTCCTGAAATTTTTTTTACCTCGGATCTCCCAATACAAGCTCCTGAAAAATCTTTTACTATTACTTTTACTTTTTTTAAAGGAAGATAAGAAATTTTAATATAGCTTTTCTCTCCACAAGGAATAAATAAACTCTTTCCATTAAGTTTTATTTTTTTAACTTTAAACTCATATCCTTTAATCCAGAGATTAACATCAAAAAACTCAGCTCCCCAAAAGTTTTCCTTTACTTTATTTACAGCTATTTTAATTCCCTTTTTTTCTAATATCTTGAGAAAAATATATCCCTTGGGAAGCACTAAATAAGTAATAAGAACTATAAATAATGCCAGAAAAAGAAAATTAAAAGCAAGTTTAAAATACCTCAAAACTTTTCTCCTCTATTTTTTTCCTTTAGAGGATTTTTTCTTTGTAAAATCCATAAGTAACTTTAAATCTTCAGCAAGAAGACGATGTTCCTCAGTTATACGCTTAAGTTCTTCTGGTGTAGAAATAATATAAGGTGTAATAAATACAAAAAGTGTTGTTTTTTGATCCTGTATATTAGATCATTTAAAAAACCAACCAAGAAGAGGAATGGAAGAAAGTCCAGGAATATGAGAGTCATTTCTCTTACTTTTATTAGACACCAATCCTCCAAGAATTACTGTTTGCCCATTTTCTACAATCACCTCTGAGGTTATTTCTCTTTTAGAAGTTACTGGAGCTACAAAGTCTATTGTGCCTTGCATAGCTCTATAAACCTGTGTTACTTCCTGAATAGTCTGATTAATCTCCAAACGCACAGTATTTCCACTGATATGAGGTGTAATTTTCAAATCAAGTCCTACATCTCTATACTCAAAAGACACAGTAGGAAGGGTATTGGTTTGATAAGTTATTCCAGTGGTATAAGGGACAGATTCCCCCACTTTAATTTCTGCTTTCTGATTATCAAGGGTAAGGATTTTAGGGTTAGAAAGAATGTGAAAAGAGGAACTTTCTTCAAGTAAAGAAAACAAAAATAAAAGATCAGGGAAAAATAGATTTACTCCTCCCAGAGAAAATGTTTCTCCACTTTGGCTTAGAGTTCCTATTACCAGCTTTCCCTGATGGATGGCATTATAAACATCTGTTTGCGAAAGTCCTCCAAAAGAGATCCCTCCATAGTTTCCAAAAGCCTGCCAGTGGACTCCAAAATCTCTAAGCTTTGAAAGAGAAACTTCTACCACAGTAGTTGCTAAAAGAACTTGCTTACGCTGAACATCAAGCTTTTCAACAAGTTCTTTAATCTTTTCAAACTCTTTTTTTGTGGCATAAATAACAAGAGAATTTGAATTTTTATCTGCAGTTAGCTGAAGACCCTGAGTAAGAAAAGTCCTTCCTTTATGTCTTGTATCAATAGGAATTCTTTTCAGATTTAAAGACTTCAACACCTTGGCTAAATCTTCAGCAGAAGAATATTTAATAGGAAGCACATAAAATCTCCTTTCTACATCTTTTACAGGAACATCTATCTCTCTTAAAATTTTTTCTACATCTTTAAACACCTCTTCATTTCCGTAGATAATTAAAGAATTCGTGCGCTCATCTTTTACCATCTTAAAAATCAGTCCTTTTTCAGAAACAAGAGTTTGAATAATAGGGGAAAGATTGCGATAGACCTCATTTGCAGAGGCATACTTTAATTTGAATATTTTTACCTGTGGAAGTAGCTTTTCCTTCTCCAAGCTCTCTATGAACTTTTTAATTTTTGTTAAATTTGATGCATAATCCTTTATAACTAAAATCGGTGTTCCAGAAATATAAGAAACAAAACCTTTAGGAGAAAGAAGAGGTCTTAATATTCTTACGAGTTTTGAGGGATTAAGTTTAGAAAGGGAATAAATAAGAATATAGGGCTCTCCAAAAAACTTTTCTGGACGCTTTCCTGAAGGAGGGGTAGTATCCCGAAGTTTTCTTTGAGAAACTATCTTAATATATCCATCTTCCTGATAAATCACTCCCCCTGCTAAGGAAACTGCTTCAGAAAGCATCTGCCAAAGGGTTTTCTCATCTACTGGTTTGTTTGAAATTATAGTAACTTTACCCCTTAAGCTTTCATCATAAATGATATTCTTTTTTAATTCTTTTGAAATAAATTGAACAAGACTTTTTAGCTCAACTTGATCAAAATTTAAATAAATTTTTGTTTTTTTTGCCCAGAGAGGAAGGCTTGAGCAAAAAAGATATAAAATACTCAGTATTAAAACAAGCTTTTTTCCTCTCATCTTACCTCCGCTCGCAATGTTAAGATGTTATTATTCCGTTTAATTTTTACTTCTATATAAGGAGCTGTTTTTAAAGTTTCAAAAATTCTGTAAGAATCTTCTGTGGTGCGAATGGGAATATCATTTAAAGTTAAAATTATATCTCCTCTTCTCAAACCTGCTTTTGAAAATATAGAATCAGGAGCTATATAAGTTATTTTCATACCCTCAATTTTACCTCTTTGAAAATAAGGACGCAAACCTATTTGTGAAAAAAGTGTTCCTATATCAGCAGTTAAACGCTCTAATTCTTCTTTAGAAACTACAAAAACTTTTTGATTAAAATAACCTGGTTTTTCAGGACTCTTTTGTGTTTTTTCTTTCTTTTTCTTTTCAAATAACTTTTGTGTTACTTTTATCTGATTAAACTTTAAAATTACAGAAAATGGTGTAATTTTTTCCACTTTCCATCCCTTTATTACTTCTTTCTCTTCAACCCAAAAGGATTCTCTTTGAAATTTTAATAAAGCTACTTTTTTTCTCTTTCCACAATATATAGCTTCTAATTTAGGAGGGGGAACCTGTGGAACTTCTTTAAGGAAATCCTCATTTTTTTGCTCTTTTTCTAAGGAATAAAATCGTGTTAAAAGTCTTTTAAAATCATAAGAAATTTTATGAACACTTAAATTTCTCTGAGGAGGTGTAAGTTTTATTTTAAAAGAAGATGAAGTAAAAGTAAAGTAAAGATAAATTAGAGTAATAATTACAAGGACAGAAGCACTAAGAAGAGCTGAGCAAAGAATTCGTGCCCACCACAGCATTTATGAAAACCTCCAATACACTACCTCAAACCTATTGTGATGCCTTTTTACTACTGTCTGCAGTTCTCCTTCTACTCCTCCTATTTTTACTTCTACGGTTATCCGAAAATACTCACTTTTAACCGTAGCCCATGGCTTTACTTCATGCAGGATTTCAAAAGTAAATCCATCTACTAAAAGAAGATCTTCCACTTTTTTTAAAGGGTGAGTTTTTCTATATTCTATTAAATTTTCTGCTAAGGTTCTATCAATTTGAGGGCTTAAAGCCATAATAACTTCTACTGGGGCAGTATTGAGATTAACCCGACCACTTCCCCACACAGTAGCAACCTGGGAAAGACCAGGATAAAACTCAAATCCTATAGCTTTTCCATAGAAATCTTTATTTGAAATACCAAGAAAACGCAATTCTTCAAGACTTTCTAAAGGTGCTTTTTTGGGAGGATACTCCCGATCCCAAAAGCCTACTCCTGTAACCCAGGTTCTTAAAGTCTCTGCAGAAAGAGAATTAATTTTTAAAATATCAAAAAGTCTTTTTACTATTTCAAAACCTCCTTTTTTCTGCACTAAATTAAGATTAATATATCTTTCTTCATCCTCAACCTGGATTTTTATTTTTCCCTCAGGAAGGGGAAATTCTACTGGAGTAGCCCATATATCATTTAAACTGTCGTAGTTAGTATTGTCCCTCTGGAGATAAGGGATTGCAGATTCAAAAGCTGAAATAGCCCGATAATAAGCCTGCTCTTTTAAATAAATTTTGTGAATCATAAGCTCAGCCTGTCTTACAGACCAGAATTCATCCACTACTATTCCAGAAAGAAGAAGAAAAAAACCTAAAACCATAACCAGAATCATGGATAAACTTGCCCTACTCTAACTATTGCGATTAATTTAGTATTATCCAGAGTTATTTCTACTTTTTCAGGCTTTCCTCTAAAACTTTCTTCTTCTGAATACCATCTTCCCCGATAAAACACCCTTACTTTAAACTTATTAAAATTACCCACTACATATTCTTTTTTTTCACAAGAGAAACTATTTTGAAAAACTCTGTAGAGGAGGGGTTTATCCCCTCCCGAAATATTATGGGCGGATATAAAATCCGCCTCTACATTTTGGAATGGTTTTTCGCAATAAAATAACTTATTGTCAGCAAAGCGATAATAAACCTGCACCACCCCTGAATAAACCTCACCCACTGAAGTAACAAAACTAAGATAAATTTCACCATCTTCTTCCTTTTTTAATTCAAAATCCCTAATTAACCCTTCCAGCTGATGTTTTAAACGATACTTTAAAAAAGCTTTTTGCTTAAGTGCTTCAGCATCTTTTGTAAGGGATAAAGCTCCTATTCCTGTGCTTCTAAAAACACTAAATACAACCGTAAAAATTAAAGAAACCAGTAATAATACTACCAGAACCTCAAGCAGGGTAAAAGCTTTTGTTTTACTCAACCTGTTTATCAATTGTTATCTCTCCCTACCTTCCCAATTTCCAGCATCTAAAATAGGCAGTAACATTATCCTGGGAATAGGTATAGGTTTCTTGAATTATAGGCATTCCTTCAACTTTAAAAGTATGTCTTTCCACCTTTACCCCCTCTACCTCTTCACCTGCCAAATAAAGCTCCAGCTTAGAAACAGCCGTAAAAAGAGAACTTGTCTGCTTAAAAGTATGAAGAGCATTACTGTGAAAATAAAGCAAAGTAGTATAAGTTACCACCAGGATAACAAAAGCTATCAAAACTTCTATTAAAGTAAATCCTTTTGTCTTTTTTTTATTCATTTTACAATCATGCGAACTTCAAAAATTCCTTCTTCAGAAAGCACCTTAGCCTGAAAAAGAGAAATTTTAAAATTATTTTTATTCATCCAGGAAAGGAGCCTTCCCAGGTCTTCCCAGGAAAAATTCCCCTTAAGTTCTATACCTCCAGAAGCAGTTTCTTTCATTACTTCAGGTGTAATTCCCATTTTTTGTATTTCTTTTTTAAACTTTTCAGGAAGAAGCGTCTGCTTTGCAGGTGGAGCTTTTGTTTCTATAAGATAAGCTAAGTACTTAGCTCTTGCCCATTCTGTAACTATTACACTTTCAGCCTTTTTTAAATCTTTTAAAAATTTTACACCTAAAATACTTCCTGCAAATAAAAGCATTAAAAATACTAAAAGTTTTTTTTCTTTAAATATCCCCACTGCTTAGCTCCAGCTCTATAATCTCACTTCCTCCTGGAAGCTTTTTTACTGAAGAAATTTTTCCAGGAAGATCTTTTGCAACTTCCTCTTTAGCTTCTACTTTTACTTTAAAACTTATTCCATCGTAATCTATACTAAGAAGTTTTGCTTCCTTGGGAAGACTTTTTAAAATCTTTGCAAAGAAATCATAAAAACCAGGAGTTTCAAATTCTTTAATCATAATTTTTATCTGAGTAAGAGGTGAGACCACAGGAGTATTCGGGTAAACCTGTTTAAAAATTTCTTTTTGTTTAAGTTTAAGTTTTTTTGTAATAAGAGGGGTTCCCAGTTTAATACCTCCCCAGGCTAACAAGGTAAAACCAAGTGAAATACTTAAGGCAATAGAAAATTTTGTTAAAGTCTTTGGGTCGTATTCTGCAAAAGTTGAAGAAAGACTGGGAAGTTCTTTACCTACAACTCCCCACAAAGCTGCCCCAAAAGCACTCACCTTTTCTGCAGATATAAATGGTATTCTTTTTACTTCAGCCTCTTTAAAAAGTTCCAGCACCTCTTTACTATAAGACCTTCCTCCTGAAAGAAGCACAGGTAAACCAGCAGGTATAGAAGCTTCTGAAGGTATTTCTTCAAAAAAAGCTTTAAAATCTAAAATACATCCTTTTTCTATTTTAACCTGAGTAATTTTTCTTTTCCCAAAATCCCAAACTTCTCCTTCTTTAAATCCCAAGGAAAGAAAAGCCCTTGCTAAAGCCACAGGTTCTGCATCCCAAATAGTGTTTTTTTTTAGTTCACCTTCTGGTTCTGCTAAAAGCACCCTACCCTTTTCTTTTTCCCACCAGATTTTCCACAATATAGTTCGTCCTTTAAGAAAGGATAAAATTTCTTCTTCTAAGTATTTACGAGCTTCCTTTTCTTCTTTTATCTCAGAAGGTAAATTCCTTATAAGCACACGATGAGAGGGAACTAAGTAAATTTTTCTGCCTCTTTGCTTCTCTTTAACTATGCGATAGAAAGAGAAAAAAGGGAATGCCAGAATAGAAACTTTTTTAATACCAGTAGCTGCTTGATCAATACCAGTTTGAAAAAACACAATTATTCTCCTTCAGAAAGTTTCCATACTGAAATATCATCCTCTGTGCCTTCAATACCGTCTGGACCTTTAGAAAATAACTCATAAGGATGACCATTAAGACCTGGAGAAAGGTATACAAAATCATTTCCCCATCCATCCTTGGGAAGTTCGTCTAAGTAAGGTTGCCATCTTTTGGGAATAGGAGGAATTTCAGGTTTTTTAACTAAGGCATTAAGTCCTTGTTCAGTAGTAGGATAAAAACCATTATCTATGCGAAATTGTTCTAATGCACTTTTCAAGGCTTTAAGCTGAAGACGCGTGCTTTCTTTACGAGCCTTATCTACATGCCCAACCACCCTTGGAATTACAATTCCTGCAAGAAGTCCTAAAATGATTATAACCACTAAAAGTTCTATTAAAGTAAAACCCTTCCTTCTCATTTTTTACCCCCCTCTGCTAATTTTTACTTTTAAACAAAAAGGAATACTTTCGTTACCAGCACGATCTACAGCTTTTATTTTATATATTACCTCATTTTCAAAAATTTTCTCCTTAAAAACCTGCTTTTTTACTTTAAAAGACTTTCCTTCTCTCTCCACTATATAACCTACTACATCTCGGGAAGGGCTTTTATCCCAGATAATTGTAATGGTGTCATCTTTAACAAAATAACCTCCCCCAGAGGGAGGAAGTGGTGGCTCGGTGTCTTTTATTTCAATCTTTAAAGGTTCTGAAAGAGGACCATAAAGATTTTCTTCAAACTTTATAGCTCCTGAGATAAAATAAGTCTTTCCTAAGGAAAGATTTTTGAGTTGATAAGATCCTGCAAGAATTGACTGAAAATTTGAAAAAGAAGGGAACATTCCTTTCTCCCAGACAAAAAGACCTACCTTAGGAAAAAGACTTATCACTTGTAAATCCACAGCATAAGAATCTATTTTCAAAACTTTTAAATGTGGTTTAATAGGAGGCACAGATTTTAAACACAAAGAAGTTTCTTTTTTTTCTTTATTTTTCTTTACAATTACTGAAATACATTCTCCTTTAGGCTCCACCCAATAACCTTCTTTACTTACACTTACTTTTTTGGCTTTTTTAAAATCTAAAAAAATTCCAGGTTTTGCTTTTATAAAAAACTTATTTCCAAATTGAAAATACTCTATGGTATTTTTAGTAATTTCCAGAGCTGGTTTTTGCGATTGTTTTAAGGCACACCCCCAAAATCCTAATAAAAGTATTACCACTATCCACCATCTCATAGGCTTATGATAATCTTACTGCCGTAGAAATTTTCATAATAGGCAAAATTACAGAAATTATAATATAAGCAACAATAGATCCTAAGATAAGAATACTCAAAGGTTCAATCCATTTTAAAATCGTATTAATCAAATCTTCAGCTTCTTTTATAAAAAAGTCTGAGGCATTCTGTAACATTTCAGAAAGAGTCCCTGTTTCTTCTCCCACCACTACCAGTTCAGATAAAAACAGAGGAATTGAAGAAATTTTTTTTAAGTGATAACTTAAAGGCTCACCTTCTTCAAGTGGGAGGGCAAGTTTAGACAGTTTTTTTTGTAGATATAAATTCTGGCAGGTTTCAGCTCCTATAGCTACAGCCCGGGGAAGCACTATACCAGCACTTAAAAGGAGTGCTGTAGTATAACTCCAGCGAGAAAGATCAAAATATATCCACAACCGACCCACTAAAGGAATCCTTAAAAGTAGGCGATGAAGAGTTGCCCACCCCTTTTTTTTAATCCAGAAGTATCCGAAAACCAGAATAACTGGTATTCCCAGAAGAAGTCCCCACCACATACAGGTAGCTCCCCAAACAAGCACCTTTGAAAAAAAAGGAAGATCGTAACCAAAACTTAAAAGAATTTTTCTTAACTTAGGAACAATAAATTCAAGCACTATAATTAAAGCAACTAAGCTAAGGGAAATTACTATGGAAGGATAAATTAAAGAATTAGCTATGCGAGATTTAAATTCTTCCATCCGGGAAAGCCATTCTGAACTTTTTAAAAATATTTCTTCAAGACTACCCCCTGTTTGAGCTGCTACCAGCATCTCACATACAAAATCCGGAAAAAGCCCACTCTGCTTAAAAGCCTCGTGCAAACTTTCTCCTTCTTCTATAGATTTTTTAATTTTTAAAAGCTCCTGTGAAACATCTTTTTTTTGTAAAGCAAGAAGTTCTAAAGCCTTGGGAAGGGATATTCCTCCTTTGATAAGCACATAAAGTTCTCGTAAAAGAAAATAAGATTTGGTTTTAGGTTGAAAAATTTTAAGTTTCATTCTTTTCAAGAATTGCTAAAAATTCCGAAACTGTAGTTTCTCCTGAAAGCACCTTTCTTATACCATCTTCTCTCAAAGTTTTAAATCCCTTTTTAAGAGCCATTCTCCGAATTTCATTTGCATCAGGGGTAGAAACAATAAATCTTTTAAGAGATTCGTCAACTTCCAGCACTTCAAAAACTCCGGTTCTACCACGATAACCTGTTCCTAAGCATTCGTTACATCCTTTTCCCCGAAAAAGAGGTTGATTAAACTCCTTAGAAAAACCCAGAGCTTTCAGTTCTTCCATAGAAGGAGCATAAGACTCCTTACAAAAAGGGCAAATCTTTCTTACGAGTCTCTGGGCAATTACCCCTTCAAGAGAAGAGGCTATAAGATAGGGTTCTATTCCCATATCCACTAAACGGGTAATAGCAGTAGGAGCATCATTGGTATGAAGAGTAGAAAGGACCAGATGCCCGGTAAGAGCTGCATGCACTGAAATTTCTGCGGTTTCCTGATCTCTGATTTCACCTACTAAAATTACATCTGGATCCTGACGAAGAATAGAACGCAAACCCGCAGCAAAAGTTAAACCTACTTTCGGATTTACCTGAACCTGAGCAATCCCAGATACCTGATATTCTACAGGATCTTCAATAGTAATAATATTTTTGTGAGGATAAAGTTTTTTTACTAAAAGTAACATTGCATAAAGAGTTGTTGACTTTCCTGCTCCAGTTGGTCCAGTAACTAAAATCAAACCATAAGGCTTTTTAGCCAGCCTTTCCACTTTATAATAGTCTTCTTCTGAAAGTCCTAATTCTTCCAGAGTTAAAAGCCGATGCCCCTGATCTAAAAGCCTGAGAACTACTCTTTCTCCAAAAATAGTAGGAAGCACAGAAACACGAATGTCAAACTCTTTCTCTCCTATTTTTATCCGTATTCTACCATCTTGAGGAACAAGCTTTTCAGCTACATTAAGATTAGCCATAACTTTTATTCGTGCCACCACTTGAGAATACATTTTCATAGGAAAACGCTGATACTCATGAAGCACTCCATCTAAACGCAATCTGACAATAGCTTCCTTTTCTCCAGGATCAAAATGAATGTCTGAAGCCCCTACACGAGAAGCTCTAATAATAGTGCGATTTATAAAATTAACTACCGGAGCTTCAGAATAAATGTTTAAAAGATCAAAGGAGCCTCTTAAAGGCTCCTCATCTTCTGCTTCAAAAGTATTACTTTCCTTGTCTTTTTCTTCTAAAAGAAGTTTTTCAAGCTTTTCAGAAAACTCTTTTACACTTATCTTTTTTCTTTTAAAAGGTCTCTGAAGTAAAAATCTTACTTCTTCTATAAAATCTTCTGGAGTCTGCTCTGTATAATAAAGCCAGGGTTCCCAATTATGCCATTCTAAGATAAGCTTTTTTTTCTGAAAATAATCTACCCCTAATTTACAAGATTTAACTTTATCCATTTATTTTAAAAAGCCACTCCTAACTCACCAAAAGGTCCGGAAATTTTAAAAGAAGCTTCTACATCATCATATTCTCCTTTAAAGTCTTCATACTTATACCCCACACCTATAAAAAAAGAAGGTCCTATAACAGGAGTGCTAAAAAAGTAAGTTTTTATCCTCCCTGTAATATCATAATAATGCTTACCATTATAAGGAGGTGTTCCCATACCTTCTAATTCCAGAGTAAAACGCGGTATAACAGGTATAACAGGAATATCTACATCTATACCAATTCCACCATAAAGCATAGGAAGATATATAGTAGCTGAGCCAGTTTCTTTTTTATTTGTAGAAGTGTCTTCCACTGTAGCTTCCAAATCTATTATTCTGCACACTGCTCCAAAATCTACATTTATTCCTCCAATCCCAAGGGTAACAGCTTTAGTAACTGTTTTAAGAAAAGGAATACCCCAATAAACTCCTACATCTATTTTCTTCATATTTAAATTACTTTTAATATTAGTAGAAGCGTTAAAGGTGTAATCAGCAAATTTAATTGTTTTAGATAAATTTTTTTCTCCCTCAAACTCAACAGGAGTATAAGCAAGATAAATGTTAGGTAAAATAAAAGGTAATTTTATTTTAGCTCTTCCAAAGTAAGAGTTAGAGCTGTCAAAACCAAGAGTATCAGTTAATGAGAGTTTATCACCTTTATAAGCAATATCTCCATCGGGGCTATATCTTGATATTCCTCCAGCAACTTCTACACCTATCAGAGGCAGTGCCCATCCATTGCTAATAATTAAGAATAATAAAAACCAAATTAAAAATCCTATGCTTAAAACCTTCCTCTTCATCGCCCCTCCTCCTGTAATTTTTTAAAAAATAAAATACACCTATTTTCTATAATTTTCAACCACTTTTGAAAAAAGCAAAGTAAAAAAATTCCACTCTTTTAAGAAAGCTTAAAGGGGTTAACTGAGGCTGTTTAAAAAATATTTTTTAATTGAGGAAAATTGTAGCGGCGGGCTTTATGCCCGCCTATGTTTTTTGGCAGGAGTAAACCCCACCATTACATTTGATTTAGATATATTGGGCAGGGATGAACCCTGCCGCTACATATATAAACTTTTGTGAATCATTTTTTAAA
>CAZQIW010000041.1:0-11961 GCA_964593845.1 uncultured Thermodesulfatator sp.
TTGACAAAACCAAAAAGGTCTAATATTACATCCCAAGCAATCGGATTCTCAGAGTCAGTTTTTCTTTTTTGTTTTCTTAATACATATATTTGATCTATCCTTGAATATGCCGGATCAACATCATAGCTTACATCATACCATTCTGTTACAATTAAAAACAGACAGTATGGATTTCCATTTTTTATCTTCTCTGCAGTAGCTATGGAGCCTTCTAACATGGTTTTATCTATATATGTCTTACACTCAATGGAAACAACCGGGACATTTATAGTCTCAGACTCACTATCAGCTTTAATCTGAATTTTTCTATATATAGCAAAGTCCTGGTCTTTAAAATTTATTTTCATATTTGGCTTTTCCAAAAATGATGAAAGATTTTGAGGCGCAAAATAAAGATTCGTATATGCTCGTGCACCTCCTAAAATAATTTCCGTTTGGTGCTTCCTCTGATTTTCAGAATTTAGATCTTTAATTAAGTCCCTGAAAAGGTAATAAAGAAATTCCTCAATAACTGATGAGTGAAATTTTGACTGAGATGAAAAAGTTACATTTCTTATTTCTTCTTTATAAGTATTTAAAACTTCAACTCTTTTTTTTATCTCCTCATCTGAGTATCCTTCAAGTTTCTCATTGCTTAACTTCCATCTTTTATAAGCCGGGATTACTACTTTTTCAAGTTCTTTTTTTTGTTTATCTCTTAATTTGTTATACTTTTTAAGTTTTGCCAATATATTTTTTCCATGAACATGCACTTTTTCTGTGTTTTCTTCAAACCACTTAATTTCATCCCTGATATTCATATTCTGTTCCTGTTTTTATTTTTAAAGTTATAGCAGGGATTTTTCCTTCTCTTGTCATTATATTTTTGTTTTCTTAAGTAAATATTTTGCGGCCTCCTCAAGGGTCATTATTTCAGAAAAACCTTCCATATCAGTTTTAACTCCTTTTGTATCTGCCAAAGTTTGACATCGTTTAACATTATATAATAATATATAGCAAAGAAAAACAAAAAGTCAAGTCCACTTTCAAAAAATTTTTTCTTTTTGTGTGAACATGCTAGGTCCTATTCTCATTCCAGAATAGAAATAAAAGAAATTTTTATTTTTTCTGCCTTTTCTCTTGCAAATCAGTCAGAAGACACTTTAAAGGAGTTTGAACTATCCATTAAAATTGCTTGCTAACCATCTTGACAAAGTTTATTTTAAGACTATATTAATATTAAACGCCGAGGTGGCGGAATTGGTAGACGCGCTGGCTTGAGGGGCTAGTGGACGTAAGTCCGTGCGGGTTCGAGTCCCGCCCTCGGCACTCTGTATTTCAAAATCTATCCAGATTTCAAAAATTCAAAAAATTATCTGGCAACACTTTAAAGTCTTTTTCTTTATTAAGAAGAACAATTCACTGAGCAGATCTGCATTTTTCTAAAAGAATTTTTTAAATTCTTTTTTAAACTAAACTTTATTTTTATCTTGACAAAAGTTTAAAATAGATTTTACTTTATATAAAGCTACTTTTTTTAGGAGGATAATTGTATGGCGTTTGAAGAAATTGCGAGTTTAGAGCAAAAAATAGATGCCCTTATTTCTTTAGTGGTTCAGCTTAAAAATGAAAAGGAAGAATTAATTAATAAATTAAGGCAGAAAGAAGAAGAAAATGCCAGATTGATAGAGGAAATAAACAGGAGGGAGGAGGAAAGAAGGATTTTAAAAGAAAAAATAGGTAATTTAATAGAAAAACTCTCCCAAATATAAAATTTTTTTGTAAAAGGGTTTAAATGCAAGGTGCTAAAGAAATTAGTTTTGAATTTTTAGGGCAAAGTTTTATATTTCGTTCTTATGTTACAGAGGAGGAGATAAAGGAGGTATTAGAGTATTTGGAAGAAAAGAAGCAGGAAGTAGAGAGATTTAAAAAGGTGCCTGCTTTTAAGCTTGCGGTGTGGCTTCTTTTACAAGTAGCATATGATTATATAAAACTAAAAAAAGAAAAAGATGCTTTGGAAGAATATTTAAAAGGACAAATTTCCAAACTGGGAGAGTTTTTAGAAAAAGAAAGTATTGCCCTGGGGTGTGCGTGGAAAGAGTAACGGCCTGCCAAGCTAACACCACTGAAATGAGGGGGTTAGGTGGATCTGGGGCCTGCTTGCTCCCTACGGGGAGCGTATCGGGTTAGCCAGACCCCACCCCAAAAGTTTTATTGTTAGAGCTTGGAGCAGGCGGCTCCCACGGCACCCTGGGGGTTAATTTCTTTTCCTAAAAACTTCACAATCTTCTTTCCTTCTCCCTCCAAAAAAATCTATAAAAGGAGGGATTTTTATGAGTTTCCTCTGGGGTCTAATTTTGGGAATTCTTATTGCATTAGCTATTGCTGGTGCCTTCTTTTTCTGGCAGAAGAAAAAAGCTTTTACTACTAAGGAAAAGGCTGAAAATATAGTTCAGGAAGCTGAAAAAAAAGCTAAAGAAATCTTGGAAAAAGCAGAAACTCAAGCAAAACTTAAACTTCAACAGGTTGATCTTCAAATAAAAGAAGAACTTCTTAAACATAAACAGAGCTTAGAGCAGGAGTTCAATAAAAAACTTCAGGAACTATCTTTAAAAGAAGAAAGATTAGCTAATAAAGAAGAATACCTTTCCAAAAAAGAGGCAGATCTTGCAAAAAAAGAGGAAAACCTTAGTAAAAAAGAAGATAGTTTAGAAACAAAGCTAAAAGAGATAGAAGAAGTAAAAGCACTTGTTGAAAAAGAAAAAGCCGAGGTAGAAGAAGCACTTAAACAGGCTAAAGAAGAGCTGGAAAAAATAGCAGGTATTTCAGAAAAAGAAGCTAAAGAGCTTTTATTGAAAAAACTGGATGAAGAATTAATTGAAGAAAAAGCTAAAGCAATTATGAAAATAGAAAACGAGATTAAAGAAGAAGCTAAAAGAAAATGTCAAGAAATTTTGGCTTATTCCATTGCTAAAGCTGCTATTCCTTTTGTAACAGAAAAAACTGTGTCTGTAGTTCATCTTCCAAGTGAAGAAATGAAAGGAAGAATTATAGGAAGAGAGGGAAGAAATATAAGAACTTTTGAGACTCTTACAGGAGTGGATCTTTTAATAGACGATACTCCTGAGGTGGTGGTTCTTTCCTGTGTGGATCCTTTAAGAAGAGAAATTGCTCGTATTGCTCTTGAAAGGTTAATTGCTGACGGAAGAATTCATCCTACCAGAATTGAAGAAGTAGTAAAACAGGTGGAAGAAGAAATGGAGCAGCATTTAATGGAAGTAGGAGAAAAAGCTTGTTTTGAACTTGGAGTATATGGTCTTCATCCAGAGCTTGTTAAAATGCTTGGAAAACTGAAATATAGAACAAGTTACAGCCAGAATGTTTTACAACATTCAATTGAAACAGCTATTATCTGTGGAGCCTTAGCTGGTGAGCTTGGAATAGATGTAAAAAAAGCTAAGAGAGCTGCTTTGTTACACGATATTGGTAAAGCAGCCTCTTATGAACTGGAAGGACCTCATGCCCTTATTGGAGCAGAGATAGCAAGAAAATACGGAGAAGATGAAGAGATTGTAAATGCCATTGCCTCCCATCATGAGGATATTCCTGTAACAAGTATGTTGGGTATTATCCTACAGATTGCAGATGCTATCTCAGGAGCAAGACCTGGTGCAAGAAGAGAATTGCTTGAAGCTTACATAAAGAGGATAAAGGAGCTTGAGGCTATTGCGTCTTCCTTTGAAGGAGTGGAAAAGGCTTTTGCTATTCAAGCTGGAAGAGAAATAAGGGTTATTGTGGATGATAAAAAGATAAGTGATGACCAAGCTTATGTGCTTGCAAGAAAAATAGCTCAAAAAATAGAAAAAGAACTTACCTATCCTGGAATAATAAGAGTTACAGTAATCAGAGAAACAAGGGCTATTGAATATGCTAAGTAATTTAAAAGGAGTAACAAAAAATGGAAGTTGAAACCTTAAAAATAGTTTTTCTGGGGGATATTGTAGGAAATTCAGGAAGAAGAGCTGTTAGAGAATTGTTACCAGAAGTGGTAAAAAAATACAAACCTGATTTTTTAATAGCTAATGGAGAAAATGCTGCTGGGGGATATGGACTTACAGAAAAAGTAGCGCAAGAACTTTTTTCTTATGGAATAGATGTAATTACCTCTGGTAATCATATATGGAAAAAAGAATTTTTTCCATATTTGGAAAAAACTGAAAGGGTTATCAGACCTGCTAATTATGGAGAAGGAGCTCCTGGAAAGGGATGGACTATTTGGAATAAAAACGGGATAAAACTTGCTGTAATTAATTTAGAGGGACGCATATTTATGCGTCCCTTGGAAAATCCTTTTTTAATGGGGAAAAAACTTGCAGAGGAGCTTAAAAAAGAAACTCCTTTTATTCTGATAGACTTTCATGCAGAAGCTACTTCTGAAAAAATAGCTTTAGGATATTTTCTGGATGGGCTGGTTTCTGTAATAATAGGGACTCACACCCATGTGCAGACCTCAGATGCAAGGATTCTTGAAGGTGGCACAGGATACATTACTGATGCTGGTATGTGTGGAGCCTTGGAGAGTGTTATTGGAATGAAAATCAACCAGGCTCTTGAAATGTATCTTACTCAGGTTCCAAGAAAACTTGAAGTGGAAAAAAAGGGAAAAATTAAGCTTGAAGGAGTTTACTTAGAGTTAAACAAAGAAGGAAAAACAAAGCATATAGAAAGCTTTAGATTAATAGGAAATTAAGGTTATTTTTTACCATAATGTTTTTTCCACCACTTTTTAAAAAGCCTTTGTTTAAGAGGAGAAAGTCTGTCTATAAAAAGAATGCCATCTAAGTGATCGTATTCGTGCTGAAAGGCTATAGCATGAAGTCCAGTTAATTCACGCTCAAAGGGATTTCCATCAAGATCATATGCCCTTATGTAAAGTTTAGCATATCTTTCTACTTTGGCGTAATATCCTGGAATACTTAAGCATCCTTCTTGATAGGTTGTATGTCCTTCAGCAGAGAGAATTTCTGGATTAATATAAACCTCAAGTTTAGGGGTCCCTTCTTTTTGTGCAATATCTATAATGAAAAATCTTTTAGGGATAGCTACCTGATTGGCAGCTAATCCCAAACCTTTGGCTTTATACATGGTTTCAGCCATTTTCTCTATTGTTTCTTTAAGTTTACCATCTATATTTTCTACAGGCTCTGATTTTTGTCTTAAAACAGGATGCCCTAAAATTACAATTTCCATTTTATACTCCTCCTCATGCAATGGAAACTCAATTTTTATATTTTCATTTTAGCACTTTTACATAATTCAGCAAACAAGTTTAAATAAAAAGAAAATTAAGAAAATGGGATTGACTTTTCTAAAGATTAGTTTATTTTATAATGTGTAAATCAACGCCCCCATCGTCTAGTGGACTAGGATACTGGCCTCTCACGCCAGAGACACGGGTTCGAATCCCGTTGGGGGCGCCATTTATTAATTCTTTTTAATGAAACAGGTTGACTTCCTACTTATCAATCCCTGGATCTATGATTTTGCTGCCTATGATTTCTGGCTAAAACCTTATGGTCTTCTCTTTATCGGAGGAAAATTAAGAAAACTTGGTTATAAAATCCACTATCTGGATCTTTTGGACCCTTTCCATCCTCAACTTCCTAAGAAACCAAAGAGAAAAAAGTTTGGCACAGGTCATTTTTATAAAGAGCTTATACCCAAGCCATTTTTCTTTAACGATGTTCCAAGAAGATTCTATCGCTACGGAATTCCCCTCCCAATCTTAGAAAAAGAACTTAGCTCTTTAAGATTTAAAGCTGTTTTTCTAACCTGTTCCCTCACCTATTGGTATCCAGGACTTATAACATTGCTTGAATTTTTTACTAAAAAATACCCTGCTGTTCCTGTTTATATAGGTGGAATTTATGCAAAACTCTGTTACAACCACCTTAAATACTTGATAGATAATTACTACTCAGCTTATCCTATTTATATCGTTCAGGAGGATTATAAAAAATTTTTAGACCATATTAAAAAAAACTATCTTCCTTCTGGAGAACCTTATCCTCACGATTATCCTGTTTTTGATCTGCAAACAAAGATTCCTTATGTAGTAATAATGACAAGTTTAGGGTGTCCCTTTAACTGTCCTTATTGTGCCTCAAAGAGGCTTTATCCACATTTTGAACCACGAAATCCAGAAGAGGTCTTTAAAGAAATACTTTTCTGGCACAAAAATTATGGAGTAATTGATTTTGCTTTTTATGACGATGCCCTCCTTTTTAATTTCAAAAATCATCTCCAGATTATTTTAGAAAATCTTTTTATCCACGGAATAAAAGTGCGATTCCATACGCCTAATGCCATTCATGCAAGATTTGTTACAAAAGAAGTAGCTAAATTGCTAAAACAATCTGGATTTGAAACTATAAGGATAGGACTTGAGAGGGTTGAAAATCGTTTTGATAACAAAGTAAGTATAGAAGAATTTTTAGAAGCTGTTGCTTATTTACGAGAAGCAGGATTTAAAGAAAATCAGCTTGGAGCTTATTTTTTATATGGAGTCCCAGAAGAAAATTTTGAGGAGGTAAAAAGAGGACTTTTATTTCTGGCAGAAAAGAGGGTTCCACCTTATTTAGCTGAATTTTCTCCTATTCCAGGCACACCCTTTTTTGAATTAGCTAAATTACATTCCCGCTATCCTATAGAGGAGGATCCTATTTTCCACAATAACACAGTTTTTCCAGCTTTGAAAAAACCAGACTGGGCACTTATTGAAGAGATCAAGGCTCTTGCAAGAAAAATTCGCCATCACCTTTGCAATTAATAACTCATCCACAAAAAGCTCCATTCCTTTTCATTTTGTTTTTTTACCAGTTTATATCCCAGTTTTTCATAAATACTTTTTATAGCTTCGGCATCCTCATTCAGAATACCTGTTAAAAATATATGAGTCCTTTCTCTTTCAGAACAACTTTTTATTAACTCTGCCAGGTTTTTAAGCTCTCTATAACCTATATTAGCCAAAATCAAGTCAAATTTCTCCTCAGGAACTTCTTTTGCTACTAAAACCTTATTTTCTATTTTATTAAGCCTAAGGTTGTATCTGCAAGCTTTTAAAGCCTCTTCATCTATATCCACAGCCCATGCCTTACAATTTTTACAGAATTTTACACAGGCAATTGCCAAAATTCCTGTGCCACATCCCAGATCTAATATTTTCAGGCTTTTTGAATCTGAGGAGTTTAAATTTTCCATAAAGATTTCTATATTTTCAAGCATCATCTGAGTTGTTGGATGATGTCCTGTTCCAAAAGCTTGAGCAGGTTCTATAATTATTATCACCTCATCAGAACATGCCTTATACTCCTCCCACGGAGGAACCACCACCAGTTTTTTACCTACCTTTAAAGGTTTGAAGTTTGCCTTCCATAGCTCAGCCCAGTTTTCTTCTTTGAGAAGTTTATATTCTACCTCTATGTTCAAATGTTTTGCTAAGAATTTTTCAAGCTCTTTTAGTTCCAAAGCATCTTCTTTAACATATAGTTTAAAAAGATAATAATCCTTTTCCTCCACAGTTTCCCAGCCTTGAGAAAAATATTCGTATAAGAAGTCTTCTATTTTATTTACCAGTTTTAAAGGCACTTTTAAGGTAATTTCATACCACATGAGATTTTTTCCTTTTTTAATTTTTGTTCTTCCTAAATTGATAAAATATAATATACTTTCTAAAATTTCACATCAAAACTCAATAGTGGAGTGAGTATGATTAAAGGACCTAAAATAGATGAAAATACAAAAAAATTTATTTATCTGAGTTTGATTTACTTTTTTTCTGGTCTTCCTTTTGGTTTTTTTTACAGTTTTATCCCTGTTTTTTTGCGAACTAAAGGAGTGGCTCTTACTACCATTGGTTTCTTTTCTATTGCAGGACTTCCCTGGAGTTTAAGGCTTCTCTTTGCTCCTTTAATAGATAGATACTTTTATAAATCTCTCTGGATGGGATTTGCTCTTATAGGTCTTTCTTTAAGTATTATAGCCCTTTCCTTTTTTCCTCCTTCTTCCTCTTTCTTTTTTCTTTTTCTCACAGGGCTAACTCTCTGTTCCACTTTTTTTGATACTTCGGCTGATGGATTTGTAGTGGAATGGATTCCTCCTAAATTTCTGGGAAAAGCTAATGGAGTGCGTATTTCAGCCTATAGAATTTCTCTTATCTTATGCGGAGGAGGTGCCATAGCTTTAAGTAATTACTTGGGTTTTAAACCCATTTTTTACATCTTAGGAAGCTTGAGTTTTTTTGCAGGAGTTTATTTAATTTTTAGTCCTTTTTTAAGAGTAAAAGTTCCCAAAGAAGTTATTTCTTTAAAAGAACAATTTCTTACTCCTTTTAAAGAAATTTTAAAAAGAGAAAAGGTTTTCTGGCTGCTCCTTTTTGTTTTTACTTATAAGATAGGAGATGCCCTTCTTGGTGCTATGGTATATCCTTTCTGGGTAGATAGAGGTTTTTCAAGACTTGAAATAGGTCTTATTTCAGGAACCTTAGGAAGTATTTTAACTATAGCAGGTTCTCTTTTAGGAGGGTATTTATCAAGTCTTTGGAGTATAAAACGCTCTCTTTTTATACTCGGTTTTTTTCAGAGCCTTTCTAATTTAGGCTATGCCTTAGCTTCTTTACCTCATATGCCAAGAGAATCTGTTTACTTTGCTTCACTTTTTGAAAGCTTCACAGGAGGACTGGGAACAGCTGCTTTTCTCACTTTTCTAACTGCTTTGTGTAAAAAGGAGTTTTCCTCAACTCAATACGCTATTTTTTCAACTCTTTTCAGTCTTTCTCTCACTTTCTCAAGAAGTTTAGCAGGATTAGGAGCTACTTACTTAGGATATACCTGGTTTTTTACCTTTACTTTCTTTGCCTCTCTTCCTGCCTTTTTACTTATTCCTATAGTGGCTAATAGTTCTACATTAAAATGAAAGTTTATTTAAAATATTTTACCATGTGTTTAAATTCTTCTGTGCCTGCTCTTTCAAGAATTTGAAAAACAAGAGTCTCGGTATCAGTTACAATGGTTCCTATAGCTTTAAGAAGTTCAAGAGCTGTTTTCCAGTTTTTCTTTTTTCTGCTGCACACTGCATCTTTGGGAACAAAAACCGTATAACCCCTATTTATCAGGTCAAGAGCAGTTTGATAAATACAAATATGAGTTTCCATACCAGTTAAAATTATCTTTTGCCTATTCACTTCTTGCAATCTTTTTAGAAATTCAGGCTCTAAAGAAGAATTAAAAGTAATTTTCTCTATAGGTTTATACTCAGGAAGTGCCTCCTGAATGTCTTTTATAGTAACCCCAAGCCCTTTGGGATACTGTTCAGTAAGAAGTATGGGAATTTTATAAAGTTTGCTAAGTTCTATTAATATTAAATTATTTTTTACCACTTCCTCAGCTACATCCTCTTGCATAGCTTTAAGAAGTTTTTCCTGAATGTCTATAATAACCAGCACAACCTCTTCACTTTTTAAAAAATACTTGTTCAATTCCATGGTTTTCCTCCTTCAATTTTTAGTGGATCTTTTATTTATCTTTTATTTAAAACTTTCTTCAGGTAAACTTGGAGCAAGTTCTTTTAAAGCCTTTTTTATCAGCGTATCCAGAGTATCATTTTCTGTCAATACTCTGTATAAAATTTTTTCTATTTCTTTAGCGGTAAACCCCAATCCTACTAAACAGCTCTTTGCTTCTTCTAAAAGAAGTTCTTTCTCTGGTGGAAGGGTTATTCCCTTGAAAGAAGTTTTTAAAAAGAGAGTTTTCAGCTCTAAAAAAAGTTTTTCTGCTCTTTTTGGACCTATTCCAGGGACCTTTGCAAGCTCTTGCACATTACGCTCTAAAACTACATTTCTTAATACCTCTGGAGAAAAAACAGAAAGGATATTTAAGGCAAGCTTAGGTCCTATTTTGGAAAGGGTATTTAACTTAAGAAAAAGCTCTCTTTCCTCTTTTTTTAAAAAACCATAAACTTCTATATATTCATTTTTCCTGATAATAGGAACTATATAAATTTCCAGCTCTTTTTCCTTAAACTTGTTTCTTAAAAGTTCCACTTTATTTAAAGGTATTAAAATCTCCCAGCAAAGGCACTGATGAGTTTGAAAAATTAATTTGTTGGGAGGATTTACAGTTTTTACAATTCCTTTAAGACTATACCACATAAGCTATTCCATTGTTTCCAGGGCTGATAAAAAGGCAAGGGCAAGAGCATCTACCTTATGATGATCTTCTTTTTCTTGAGTCTCTATTTTTAAAACTTTATTTTCAAACAGAAGATTAAATATTTTAGAAATCTCCTCCTTTTCAGCCTTACCGTTTTTAGTAAAAAATTTTTTTATTTTAGAAGGATTGTGAAATTTTACAGGAATGTTATAAAAGCCTGCTAAAAGAAGAACTATAGCCTGAGCCTGAGCAAGTTTGGTAGCAGCAGCAGGATAAGTCTGAGTAAAAACTTCTTCTATAGCAATATAATCTGGATGATACTTCTCAATTACTTCTTCTAAACGCTGATAAAGATAAACCAGTTTTTCAACTAAAGACTTTTTATTTTTTGTATTAAAAGTTTGCCAGGCTTTTAAAATGCAGGTATTTTTTCTTATTTCTAAAAAGGCATAAGCTAAGTTATTTAAACCAGGATCTATACCAAGAATTTTCATTTATTTAAGTTTTCCATTATCTTTTCAGGAATATCAAAATTAGCATAAACCTGTTGCACATCGTCGTGATCTTCCAGTGCTTCCATAAGTTTTAAAAGACTATTTGCTGTGGCTTCGTCTTCTACAGGAACTGTGGTTTTAGGCACCATGGTAACCTTAGCAGAAATAATTTTTATACCAGCTTCTTCCAGAGCTTTTTTCATGTCTTCAAATTGGGAAGGGTCTGTAATGATTTCTATTTCACTTTCATATTCTTTAGTATCTTCTGCTCCGTTTTCTATAGCTATTTCTAATATTTTTTCTTCATCTTCCTTAGGAACTACTATAAGTCCCTTCTGTTCAAAAATCCATGCTACTGCACCTGGTTCAGCCAAATTACCTCCGTGTTTGCTAAAAAGATGTCTTAATTCAGAAACCGTTCTTCTTCTGTTATCTGTAATAGTTTTTAGTAAAATAGCCACTCCTCCAGGTCCATAACCTTCAAAAGTAGCTTCTTCGTAATTAGTTCCTTCTTCAAGCCCAAGAGCTTTTTTAATAGCCCTTTCTATATTTTCCTTAGGCATATTTGCAGCACGAGCTGCTTGGATAGCTGTTCTTAATCTTGGATTGAGATCAGGATCACCACTTCCTCCAGTGCGAACAGCTACTATTATTTCTCTAATAAGCTTGGTAAAAAGCTGTCCTCTTTTAGCATCTTGAGCAGCCTTTTTTCTTTTTATCTGAGCCCAGTGGGAATGTCCAGCCATAAATCTCACCCCTTTTTTTTATTTTTATTTAGGTAATAAGTTTTCCTATAGTATAATAGGTCTTGTCAAAATTTCAAACTCTATTAAAATATTTAAACGAACAAAGCCGAGGTGGCGGAATTGGAAGACGCGGCGGACTCAAAATCCGCTGGGGGCAACCCCGTGCGGGTTCGACTCCCGCCCTCGGCACTCTAAATGTTAAAGTTTATACAAAGCTCAAAAAGTTCAGTCTCCCTGGAATATTTTACGCACAATAAGCATTTTCACCTGACTTATTTTTATAAAAATTAGTTCAATTTTTTTATCTTTTTAAATTTTGTTACAGGTCTGATATAAAAATTTAATTTAAAGTGTATTTAGTTTAGAGGTTTCTTATAAGCTTCGTCAAGCTTTGCATTAGACTCCCGAGGTAAAAAGCTTGTAAAATCCTAAAACTCATTTACACTAAATAAAAAGGGGGGCCAAAAAGGAGCGTGCCTATGCTTCCAATGCTTCCGCTTAATACTTCATCTTTTGAAAAAATTAGAAAAAAGG
>CAZQIW010000042.1:0-11810 GCA_964593845.1 uncultured Thermodesulfatator sp.
CTTACGAGTTTTTCTATTATAGGTTTAAGCTCAACTTCTGGCACTGCCATTTTTTCTTGCCCCTTCTTGTTTTTCTGCTATTTTAAAAACATTATAAATTATATTTTTTGAAAACACAACAAGTTTTAAAAATAAATCCTATTACTACCTTGTATAAGTGGGATTAGTCTATTAAAATAGTGAGTAATATAATTTAAAATCAATTTCAAAAACAGGAGTAAAAAATGGGGCTTGAAGAAAAGCTAAAAAAATTAAGGAAATTTCTAAAAGAAAATAATCTCTCAGCTTTTCTATTTTCTTATTCTCCTAATGTTTTTTACCTCTCAGGATTTAAGTCCACCAATGCCTATATTCTTCTTACCTTAGATAAACAATTTTTTCTTACAGATGCAAGATATTATGAAAAAGCTAAAAATGAACTTACTGACTGGGAAGTTATTCAGATTAAAGACAATACTTTAAAATTTATAAAAAACTTCATAAAAGCTCAAAATATAAAAACCTTAGGATTTGAAAAAGATAAAGTTAGTTGCGAATTTAAAGAGAAGTTAAGAGCCAAAGGTATAAGGCTAAAAGGTTATAGTGGTGTGCTTAATCCCCTTCGCAGAATTAAAGATTCAGAAGAGATCCAAATAATAAAAGAGGGAATTAAAAAAACGGATGAGGTATATAAAAAATTCATAGAATTTCTAAAGGATACTCTGCAGAAAGAAAACAAAAATCTCACGGAGCTTAAACTTAGAGGGTACTTAGTTTTTCAGATGTTTGAAACAGGGGCTTCTGGAGAAAGTTTTCCAGCTATTATTGCAAGTGCTGAACACTCAGCCATACCTCATTGGGAAACTTCCTTTTATACGGTAAAGTGTAATGCTCCTCTTCTTATAGACATGGGATTGCTTTGGAAAGGTTATTGCACTGATTTTACAAGAACTATCTATATCGGAAACCCTTCTCAGGATTTTAAAAAAATGTATGAGATAGTTAAGACTGCATGGTATAAAGGATTTGAAAAAGTAAAAACAGGTGTTCCTATAGCAGAGATAGATAAAACTATAAGAGAGTATTTCAAAACCAAAGGAGTGGATCAGTATTTTATTCATGCTACAGGTCATGGAGTAGGGGTTGAAATTCACGAAGAACCAAGAATTTTTTATAAAATACCTGAAAAAGAAATTATTGAAGAGGGTATGGTTTTTACTATAGAACCTGGTTTATATTTTCCAAATAAATTTGGAATCCGCCTGGAAAATATAGTTATAGTAGAAAATGGAAGAGGTGAAATTTATTCTGATATAGATCTGGAATTACATTGCATAGAAATTTAACGGAGGAAAAGGATTATGAAAACCATTAAAGTAGCTCTGGTAGGGAATCCAAATGTAGGTAAAACAAGTATTCTTAACTATTTAGTGGGTTCAAGTTTGAAAATAGGGAATTGGTCTGGAGTTACTGTGGAAAAAAAAGAAGGCACCACTTATTTTCAGGATTATAAAATTCACTTTATAGATCTTCCTGGGATTTATACTTTAGAGAATG
This sequence comes from uncultured Thermodesulfatator sp., assembly GCA_964593845.1. Taxonomy (GTDB): domain Bacteria; phylum Desulfobacterota; class Thermodesulfobacteria; order Thermodesulfobacteriales; family Thermodesulfobacteriaceae; genus Thermodesulfobacterium. The sequence goes on from CAZQIW010000042.1 coordinate 1,537, forward strand.
TAGTTTCTGAAGATGAGAAAATAGCTTTAGACTTTTTACTTAAAGAAGATTACGATGTTATTTTGAATGTAATAGAAACTCCCAAGATAGAAAGAGATCTTTACCTTACCTGTCAATTACTGGATATAGGCAAACCATTAGTAATTGCTTTAAATATGATAGATGAGGCTAAGAGCTTAGGGATAGAAGTAGATGCAGAGAGGTTGGAACAACTCTTAAAAACAAAAGTAGTAAAGACTATTGGAAGGACAGGCGAAGGTGTAAAGGACATTCTTCCAGCAATAGTAAAGGTATGCGAAAAAAAGACAAAACCAGTAAATATTGTTTATCCTAAGGAAATAGAAGAATACATAGCTCAAAAACAAAGAAGCTCAGATTTTTCCCTGCCAAAATTTGTGGCTATAGAGGAATTAAAAAAGGAACAACCTCAGGTTTACGAGCTTGTTAAACAAAAAAGATTTAGATTTTCTCAAGGAATAGCAAAAGAAATTACTCGTAAAAAGTTACTTCCCAAGGAGCATCTTACTGAGGTTCTGGACAGGATCTTTCTTCATCCTTGGATAGGAAATATCTGTTTTCTTTTAATAATGTATCTATTTTTTAAAATTTCCTTTGATTTTTCTTCGCCTTTTATAGACTGGATAGATGGTTTTATGCAAGAGTTTTTAGCTCCTTTAATGTATCAGCTTCTTGCATCCCTTGGGACACCAGAGTTTTTAAAAAATTTTATTTCCAGTGCAGTAATAGGTGGAGTTGGTATGGTTCTTACCTTTCTTCCTCTTATTTTTACCATGTATTTTCTTTTAACTCTTCTTGAGACCTCTGGATATTTACCCAGAGTAGCATTTTTAATGGATAGATTTACGCATAAGATAGGTCTTCACGGGCAGAGCATTATTCCTTTGATACTTGGTCTGGGATGCAATGTGCCTGCTATTTTAGCTACCAGAACTTTTCAAGAAAGCAAAGATAAATTTTTAGTTATGGCAATGATTCCCTTTATTTCCTGTCCAGCAAGATTGGTAATTTTTGCCTATATAACCTTTATCTTTTTTAAAAATCCTGTTTTTGTAATTTTTCTTTTATACTTAGGAGGTCTTATTCTTTCCATTTTTACCAGTATTTTACTCAGAAAAACCCTGCTTAAAAAAGAGCTTTCCCATTTTGTAATGGATCTTCCTCCTTATCGCGTGCCTTCTCTTAAAACTGTTTTAAATATAACTAAGATTTATTTAAAAGAGTTTATATATAGAGCTGGAACTATAATTTTTTTGGTATCCTTGGTTATCTGGTTATTACTTAATCTTCCGACAGGAGAAAAAAATATAGCCAATAGTTATGCTGGAAAAATTGGACGGGCTTTAAGTTATATTTTTGAGCCTATAGGACTGGGAGATTGGAGGATTACCACTTCGCTTCTTTCTGGGATGCTTGCAAGAGAGGCTATTATAAGCAATATGGGGGTTATTCTGTCTGAAGAAAAGGAAAGTCCTCCTGAAAGGATAGAACCTTTACCTGCTTTAAAAGAACAGGTTAAATCCCTTGCCATAGCCTTTAAAGAAGCTCTAATCTCTTTGCTTGATCCTTTACCAAGAAGTTTAAAAGTAGAAGAAGAGGGTTCTGGTTTAAGATCTCAGATAGCTAAATTATTTACTTTAAAACAGGCAATAAGTTTGTTATTATTTGTGTTGATTTACAATTCCTGTGTAGCCACTATAGTGGCTATGGGAGAGGAGGGAAACTGGAGATTTGCCCTGGGATTTTTACTATATAGTTTTATTTTAGCCTGGTTAGCTGGTTTTATAAGTTATCATTTCTTTTAAATTTCTTATTTTTATGGTAAAATTCAAATATCCTTGGTTGAAAGGAGAGAACTATGAGAGTAGTTATAATTGGAGCCGTAGCTTGTGGAACAAAAACAGCCTGCAGATTAAAAAGGCTGAGACCTGATGCAGAAATAATCCTTATAGATAAAGATGAATACATCTCTTACGGTGGCTGCGGAATGCCCTATTATCTTACAGGAGATGTTTCAGACATAGATGAGCTGAGAAGAACAGGCTTTGGTGCATTAAGAGATCCTGAGTTTTTTTATCAGGCTAAGGGTTTAAATGTGCTTATTAAAACTGAGGCAGAAGAAATAGATAGAAAAAGAAAAGTTGTAAAAGTAAGATATTTAGAAACTGGAAAAACTGAAGAAATACCTTATGATAAACTGGTTCTGGCAACAGGTTCTGTCCCCAAAATTCCTCCTATTCCAGGAGTGGAGTTAGATGGGGTTTTTACTCTTTCCAATTTACATGATGCAAAAAAGATAAAAGAAAGGCTGGTTGCTGGAAAAGTTAAAAATCCTCTGGTTATAGGAGCAGGTTTTATAGGGCTTGAGGTTGTAGAATCCTTTGGAGAATCCTGGGAGCTTCCTGTTACCCTTTTAGAATATTTTCCTCAGGTTCTTCCCAGACTTATAGATCCTTTTCTTTCCAGAGTTATAGAACACAACCTAAGGGAAAGAGGAGTAAATGTAGTTCTTAATGCAAGAATAAAGGAAATAGTGGGAGAAAATGGAAAGGTAAAGGGAGTAAGAACAGAGGATGGATTTTATCCTGCAGATTTAGTGCTTCTTGCAACTGGAGTAAGACCTAATACAGAGCTTGCTAAAAAGGCAGGCTTAGAGGTTTCTCCTATAACAGGTGGAATAGTGGTAAACGAAAGGATGCAGACTTCTGATCCTGATATTTATGCAGGTGGAGACTGTGTAGAGGTTACTCATCTTGTAACTGGCAAAAAGGTGGTAATGCCACAGGGTTCTCTTGCAAATAAACAAGGAAGAGTAATAGCCACCAACATTGCAGGAGGTTATGCCAGGTTTAAAGGAACCACAGGAGCTTTTATACTCAAATGTTATGATATGTCTATAGCAGGATGTGGGCTTTCTCTGGAAGTAGCAAGAGCAGAAGGATTTAAAGATGCCACCTATGCCCTTAATATTCAGCACGAGAGATCTCATTTCCTTTCTACAAAATGTTCTTTTTACTCCTTGATTTTTGATAAAAGAACCAGCAGAATCCTTGGATTTCAAACCATAGGACCTCTTACAGATGGAAGCTTAGCAAGAGTGCATGCTATTTCAAGTATTTTACCCTATTCTCCTACAGTAGGAGACATAATAAGTTTAGAGCTTGCTTATTCTCCACCTTTTAATAGTGCTCTTGATCCTCTTCACAATACAGCTCATGTAGCTGAAAATATTATTTATCAAAGGTTTAAAACCATAGAATGGGACGAGGTGCTTAAAAGATTAAAGTCTGGAGATCCTAATCTTCTAATAATTGATGTGAGAACTCCAGAAGAAGCAAAGGATATGATAAAGAAATATCCCAACTGGATAAATATTCCCTATGAAGGAGCAAGGTTTAAGATAGACGAACTTCCAAGAGATAAAGATTTGATCTTAGTATGTAGCGTGGGAACACGGGCTTATGAGGTTTACAGGTGGTTTGAGGCTAAAGGGTTTGAGAGGGTATATGTGCCTCTTGGAGGAGTGGTATTAGCGAGATCCTGGGGAGAAGATCTTAAATGAAGATACAGGCTGTTCGTGGATTTAAAGATTGGTTACCAGAAGATTTTGCTAAGTATAACTATCTTATTAATCTGGCTAAAAGCTGGATAAAAAAATACAATTTTAAAGAGATTAAACTTCCAATTTTAGAAAAAACAGAACTTTTTATCAGATCCATAGGAGAAGTTACAGATATTGTTCAAAAAGAGACTTATACTTTTCAGGATAGAAATAAAGATTTCTTAACGCTTCGTCCTGAGGCAACAGCAGGGATATGCAGAGCAGTTATTGAACATGGGCTTTATGTAAAGCCAAAGCCTCTTAAGTTTTTTACCATTGGTCCTATGTTTCGTCATGAAAGACCTCAAAAAGGAAGACTCAGGGAGTTTTATCAAATTGATCTGGAGCTTTTTACAGAGCTAAATCCCTTTTTAGAAGCTGAGCTTATAGATTTAGCCTTAAAAATACTGAATATTCCTTTTGAATTGAACCAGGTTTCTTCTGAAAACATTTATACCTTGGAGCTTAATTCCTTAGGTTGTCCAGAATGCAGACCAGCTTATAGAGAGGCATTACTTAATTATTTAAAAGAACATAAAGAAAAGCTGTGCCCTGTCTGTCAGGAAAGGCTTGAAAGAAATCCTTTAAGAATTCTGGATTGTAAAGAAGAGGGTTGTAAACAAGTAGTTTCCCAGAGTCCTGTAATAACTGAATACTTTTGTGAGGAGTGTAAAAAACATTTTGAGGAGTTAAAAGAAATTTTAAAGGCACTTGGAATAAAATATGTTTTAAATCCAAGGCTTGTAAGAGGTCTTGATTATTATGTAAGAACCATTTTTGAAATAAAAGCCAAAGGGCTTGGTGCTCAGGATACAGTGGCAGCTGGTGGACGCTATGATTATCTTTTAAAAGAACTTGGAGGTCCAGAGCTTCCTGCTATAGGATTTGCTGTAGGTTTAGAACGGTGGGCTATTACAGTATTTGGAGATGAAGAAAATCCAGGGAGGGTCTCTTTAACTCCAATTTTAGAGAGCTTAAAGCCAGATGTATTTCTTGTGCTTTTAGGAAAGGACTATTTTATAGAAGGATTAAAACTTGCAAGTATGTTAAGGAAAAAAGGACTTAAATGTGAAGTTACTTACGAAGAAAAGTCTTTAAAGGCTCAGTTAAAAAATGCTGATAAACTTTCAGCAAAGTATGCAGTAATTTTGGGAGAAAAGGAGTGGCAAGAAAAAACAGCAATTTTAAGAAATATGAAAGAGAGTTCTCAGAAAAAAATAACTTTTGAAAATTTAGAAGACCTTGCAGAAAAAATTTATAATGAAGTATAATAAAAAGAGATGATGCTAAATCCAACACCTTCTAAGGACGAATTTATATCGCTTAGCAAGGAGTATAATATAATTCCTATTTATATAGAAATTCCTTGCGATCTTGAGACTCCTATCTCACTTTTTTATAAAGTATCAGAGGGTAGGTATAACTTTTTACTGGAAAGTGTAGAAGGAGCTGAAAAATGGGCACGCTATAGCTTTATTGGAATAAAGCCTTTTCTTGTATTTAAAAGTAAAAATGAAAAGATTAGTATTTTTGAAAAAAGTGAAGAGAAGCTTGTAGAGAAAAGTTTTGAATCTAAGAATGCTTTTTTAGAGTTAAAAAATCTTATTGCAAATTTTAAAGCCCCTTTTCTATCTGCACTTCCTCGTTTTTTTGGAGGGGCAGTAGGATATGTGGGATATGAGAGTGTGAGATTTTTTGAAAAAATTCCTTGTGGAGAAGATACTTTAAATTTTGCTGATCTTCACTTTATGTTTCCAGAAGTAATTTTAGCCTACGATAGATTCAACCACTCTTTAAAGATCATTTACAATGCCTGGATTAAAGATAAAACTGAAGATATAGCAAGTTTTTATGATAAAGGGGTTAGCATTCTTTACGATATAAAAGAAAAGATTCATTCTGGTCCCCGAGAGAATTTTTATGAGATTAAAGAGCAATTTTCTGAAGTTAAACCTCTTCCAGAGATTACTAAAGAGGAATTTATTTCTATGGTGAAAAAAGCCAAGGAATATATTCAGAATGGAGATGTAATTCAGGTGGTTTTATCTCAACGATTTTTTCTGGAGACTAAACTTTCTCCATTTCTTATTTATAGAGCTTTAAGAAAGGTTAATCCTTCTCCTTATCTTTTCTTTTTACAACTTGATGATGAGGTGTTAATTGGTTCTTCTCCTGAGATTTTGGTGCGTATGGAAGGGGATATTGTAGAAACCAGACCTATTGCAGGGACACGCAGGAGAGGTAAAACAGAAAAGGAAGATAAAGAGCTTGAAGAAGAGTTAAAAACAGATGAAAAAGAGCTTGCAGAACATGTAATGCTGGTTGATCTTGGAAGAAATGATATTGGAAGGGTGTGTAAGTATGGAAGTGTAGAGGTTTATGAATTAATGGTGGTTGAAAGGTATTCCCATGTAATGCATCTTGTTTCTGGAGTCAGAGGAGAGGCAAAAGAAGGAGTAAATATGTTTGATGCTTTTGCTGCAACTTTTCCAGCTGGCACTGTTTCTGGTGCTCCTAAGGTTCGTGCTATGGAGATAATTACTGAGCTTGAAAAAAAGGTAAGAGGACCTTATGCAGGAGCTGTAGGCTATTTTGGTTTTTCTGGAAATATGGATTTTTGCATAACTATTAGAACACTTTTTCAGAAGGGAGATAAACTTTATATCCAGGCTGGAGCTGGAATTGTGGCAGATTCTGTTCCAGAAAAAGAGTATGAAGAAACTATAAATAAGGCAAAAGCTATTTTTAAAGCCTTAGAAATAATAAAGGAGTTTGGTTAAGATATGAAGAGGGTTTTGGTAATAGACAACTATGATTCTTTTACTTATAATCTGGTTCAGCTTGTTGGCATTATGATTGAAAAATTATGGGAAGGAGAAATTTTCGTTTTTAGAAATGATGCTATCACTCCAGAAGAGTGTTTAGAGCTTAAGCCCACTCATATTATTATTTCTCCTGGTCCATGCACACCAAGAGAGGCTGGAATTTCTGTGGAATTGATAAAAAAAGCAGCGGGTAAAGTGCCAATTTTAGGGGTATGTTTGGGGCATCAGAGTATAGCCTATGCCTTTGGAACAAGGATTATTAAAGCCAAGCGTCTTATGCATGGAAAGGTTTCTCAGATATTTCACGATGGAAAAGGAGTTTTTTCAGGGCTGCCCAATCCTTTTTCAGCTATGAGGTATCATTCCCTTGCAGTAGAAGCAGAAACCCTTCCTTCTTTTTTTGAAATTACAGCAAAAGCTGAAGATGGAGAAATAATGGGAATAAGACACAAAGAATATCCTATAGAAGGAGTCCAATTTCATCCTGAATCCATAGGCACCTCCTTAGAGAAATGGGGGCAACACAAAAAACCACCTAAGGATTGGGATTTTACTAAAGATGACCTTCCAGAAGGAGTTATCCTTTTAAGAAACTTTTTAACTCTCTATTAATATGTGGGCTTATTTTAATGAGGTATTAAGAAATTTGCTAATATGGATTTATATAATTTTAACTGTTCCTGTTTTTGGCACTTTAGCTATTATAATAAGAAAACATTTCTGGGCTCGTATCTGGTGTAAAGGATTATTAAAAATACTTGGAATAAAAATTAAAGTTTTTCAGGAAAAAGAGTTACCTCCGCAGGTATATGTTTTTATGAGCAATCATCAGAGTCAGCTTGATATTCCAGTGCTTGAAAAGGTGCTTGAAAAATACAATATCAGGTTTTTAGCCAAAAAAAGTTTATTTCAAATTCCATTTTTTGGCTGGGGAATAAAGGCACTGGGTTATGTGCCTGTGGAAAGAGAGGATCCAAAAGAGGGATTAAAGAGTGTTTTAGCTTGTATAGAAAGGATTAAAGAAGGTTTTTCGCTTGTAATTTTCCCTGAGGGAACAAGAAGCCCTACAGGAGAGCTGTTACCTTTTAAAATAGGAGGCTTTTTAATTCCTTTAAAAGCTAAAGTAAAGGTGGTTCCTGTAAGTATTTTAGGAACAAAAGAAATTTTGCCAAAAGGTGCTCTCTGGTTTAGGATCTCAAAGTGCAAAGAAATAAAAATTTATATTAATGAGCCTATAGAGACAGAAGGATGGTCTATAAGGGATAGACAGAAGCTTTCTCAGAGGGTGAGAGAGGCTATTTTAAAAGGTCTTGAAAGATTAAAGGAGGTTTAGGAGGAAGCAAAATGGGAGAAGTAATCACAGTTCCTTTAGAGGAAGAGCTTAAAGAGTCTTATTTAGACTATGCTATGAGTGTTATTGTAGGAAGAGCTCTTCCTGATGTAAGAGATGGATTAAAGCCTGTGCAAAGAAGAATTCTTTATGCCATGTATGAGATGGGCAATGACTGGAACAAGCCTTATAAGAAAAGTGCAAGAATTGTAGGAGAGGTAATCGGTAAATATCATCCTCATGGAGACATGCCAGTTTATGAAGCCATAGTAAGAATGGCTCAGGATTTTACCATGAGATACCCCTTGATAGATGGGCAGGGGAATTTTGGTTCTGTAGATGGAGATGCCCCTGCTGCAATGAGATATACTGAGGTAAGACTTGCCCGCATAGCCCATGAACTCCTTGCAGATATAGAAAAGGAAACTGTAGAATTTGTTCCTAACTATGATAACACTCTTAAAGAGCCTGTAGTTTTACCTTCTAAAATTCCCAATCTTTTAATTAATGGCTCCTCTGGAATTGCAGTAGGAATGGCAACGAACATACCCCCTCATAATCTTTCAGAGGTAATAGATGGTTTACTTGCACTGCTTAAAAATCCAGATTTAACAGTAGAAGAGTTAATGGAATACATAAAAGGACCTGATTTTCCTACAGGAGCTTATATAGTTGGAAAGGAAGGCATTAAGCAGGCTTATACCACTGGTAAAGGGCTTATTAAACTTAAAGCTAAATATAAACTGGAGAAAGAAAAAGACAAAGTGCGTATAGTTTTTACTGAGATACCCTATCAGGTGAGTAAGGCTAAAATTGTAGAAAAGATTGCTCAGCTTGTAAAAAATAAAAAGATAGAGGGTATTTCAGAGGTAAGAGATGAGTCTGATAGAGAAGGTATAAGAATTGTGGTGGAGCTTAAAAAGGAGTGGAGCAATGCTCCTCACACTATTATAAAAAAGCTTTATGATATGACAGCACTTCAGACCACTTTTGGAATTATAATGCTTGCTCTTGTTCATGGAAAGCCTGAGGTTTTGAATTTAAAAGATGTATTGCAGAATTTTCTTAACTGGCGTAGAACTATTATAATTAGAAGAACTCAATATGATCTTAAAAAAGCTAAGGAAAGAGCTCATATTCTGGAAGGCTTTTTAAAAGCCCTTTCTCATATAGACGAAATAATAGAGCTTATTAAAAAGTCTCAAACTCCTAAAGAGGCTAAGGAAAAACTTATTAAAAGATTTGGTTTTACAGAGATTCAGGCTCAGGAGATTTTAAATTTAAGACTTCAAAAGCTTACAGCTTTAGAAAGGGAAAAGCTGCTTCTGGAATATGAAGAGTTAAAAAGAGCTATTAGTTATTATGAAAAAATTCTTACCCATGAGCCAACTTTAATAACAGTAATAGAAGAAGAGCTAAAGGAAATAAAGGAAAAATATGGAGATGAGAGAAAAACAGAGATCATTACCGTAGAAAAAGAAGAGATTTTGAGTTCAGAAGAAAACATTCCTTCTGAAGAGGTTATGGTTTTAATAAGTGAAGATGGTTACATTAGAAAGTTAAATCTGGATCTTTTTACTGCTCAGAAAAGAGGAGGAAAAGGCAGTTTAGCGTTTAGTTCTGAGGAGAAACTGAAGACAGCAGTGCAAACAGATTCTCTTTCTCAGCTCTGGGTTTTTACTGAAGGAGGAAAAGTTTATCCTTTAAATTTGAAAGAGCTTCCTTTTTCTGGAAAAACTGCTAAAGGGACTCACATTAAAAATTTAATTCCCAATCTTGGGGAAAATGTTTCTTTTGTTTTACCTGTAAAAGAAGAGGGATATTTAATTCTTATTACAGCAAAGGGGATTATAAAAAAGTTAGAGATTTCTGAGATAAAAAATGTGAGGAAAAACGGAATAATAGTTATTAACTTGAAAAAAGGTGATAAATTACGAAAAGGAGTGATAACTTCAGGAAATAGTAATCTCTTAATTCTTACAAAAAAAGGAATGTCTTTACATTTTTCAGAGAAGGACCTAAGTATTACAAAAAGGCAGGCAGAGGGAGTTATAGGTATAAGATTAGAAGAAGGAGATGAGGTTCTGGATTTAATAAAGTCTTCTCCTGAGGGCTCTCTTTTTACTATTACAGAAAGGGGATTTGGCAAAAAGACTTCTTTTAAAGAATTCAGGCTTCAGGGAAGAGGTGGAAAAGGGATTATTGCACATACTCTTAGTGAAAGAACAGGGTATCTTGCAGGTGGAATAGAGCTTGTAAACAACGAAGACATTTTAATTTTTGCAAGTTCAGGAAAAGCTATAAGGATAGAGGGAAAAGAAATTCCTGAGCAGGGAAGAAACACTAAAGGAGTAAGATTAATCACTCTTTTACCAGGAGAATATGTAATGGGAGTGTTTAAAATAGAAGGAAAAAGTTAACATTAATTAAAATACTTCTCATAAAATACTTCTTAAAGCACTTTTAATAAATTAGAGCTTTTTACACGAACTGGTTGCTG
>CAZQIW010000043.1:0-11735 GCA_964593845.1 uncultured Thermodesulfatator sp.
ATGTCTTTCTGAGGCTGAGGAAATATTAAAGTCTCAGAGGATTAAACTTATAATTTTAGACTATTATTTGCCTGAGGACGAAGATACTGTAAAGTTTATTTATTCTGTGAGAGAAAGGTTTCCTAAAAGTGAATTAGCTATAATAGTGGTTTCTGGTGTTATTCACACTAAAATGGTTCCTCTTCTTTTAAAAGCAGGAGCTAATGACTTTTTACAAAAGCCTTTTGGAAAAGAAGAATTTATGGTAAGAATCACAAATACTTTGGAGTTAATTGATCTTATAAAAGAGTTAGAATTTTATGCTTATAGGGATCCTCTTACAGGATTATATAACCGCAGATACTTTTTTGAAGAAGCTCCAAAACTTTGGAATTTAGCAAAAAGAAGAAATTTAAATTTAATTTGCGTTATGATGGATATAGATGATTTTAAAAAGATAAATGATCTTTATGGACATGAGGTAGGAGATTTGGTATTAAAAGATTTCAGTAAAAAATTGCAGAAATTTTTTCAGAGAGGTGAAGATCTTTTAGCACGAATAGGTGGTGAGGAATTTGTTTTGTTAATAACATTTACAGAAAAAACAGAAATTTTAAAGTATTTAGAATCCTTTAGAGAATATATAGCAAAAGAGCCTTTAAAAGGCGAAGATTTTGAAGTATCTTATACAATTTCTATGGGGGTAGAAACCGAGCTAAAAAATTCTTTAAAAGAAATGATGATTTCTGCAGATCGTAAACTTTATGAGGCTAAAGCAAAAGGTAAAAACTGTATAGTGGTATAGCAAAATTCGTATCTCTCAAAGTTTTAAAGAAATTTCCAGATCTTTTTAAATAGAATGTCTTAGATTTTTTTAAAAATTTTAAGATGTCTCTTGACTTTAGCTGAAATAGTATTATATATTTAAAATTGAAAATGAAAATAATTATCAAAAATGAAAAGGGGGTGAGATAGGATGCCCTGGTTTGGACCTGGGTTTGGTTGGGGAAGAGGTTGGGGAAGAGGTAGAGGCTGGAGATGGTGCTGGTGGTTTGGATTCCCTGGTAGAGGTTGGGGCTGGAGATGGTGGTGGGCAATGACATACCTTGGAGAAAGTTATCCAGAAATAACTAAAAATATGCTTAAAACAGAAGCAGAAATTCTTAAAAGAAATTTGGAACTAATTGAAAAGAGACTTGCAGAATTAGAAAAATCTTCTCAAAACTAATAAGAAAAAAAGGAGGTGAGAGCTATGCCTTGGGGAGATAGAACTGGTCCTTTAGGACTTGGTCCAATGACAGGAAGAGGATTAGGCTATTGTGCAGGCTTTAATACTCCTGGATTTGTTAAAGGACCTGGCTTTGGTTGGGGAAGAGGCTGGGGAAGAGGATTTGGCTGGGGAAGAGGCTGGAGATGGTTTGGAGGCAGAGGAAGAGGTTGGGGTGGTGGTTTTAGATTTAGAGGTGGTTGGGGCTGGTGGTAGTTTTAGAAATTAAAAAATAAGAAAAGGAGGTGAAAAATATGCCTTGGGGAGACGGAACAGGACCTTTGGGGTTTGGACCAAGAACAGGAAGAGGATTAGGATATTGCAGTGGGTTTAATAGCCCTGGTTTTACCAAAGGACCTGGCTTTGGATGGGGAAGAGGCAGAGGCTGGGGAAGAGGTTTCGGTTGGGGAAGAGGCTGGAGATGGTTCTGGGCTATGAATTATTTTTATCCAGAAGGATTACCTGAGGAAAAAGAACTTTTAAAAGAAGAGGCTGAGTCTTTAAGAAGAAGGCTTAGTGAAATAGAAAAAAGACTTGCTGAGTTAGAGGGAGAATAAAAAATAAAATAAAAGGAGAGAATTATGTTTGGGAAAGATGATTGGGGAAAAGGTTGGGGACAAGGACCTGGTTGGGGCTGGGGACAAGGTGGAGGAAGATGTTGTGGTAGAGGTCAAGGAGGTGGAAAAGGTTGGGGATGTGGTAGAGGACAGGGATTTGGAAAGGGACGAGGCTGGGGTAGAGGTCAAGGCTGTAGATGGCAGGGAGGTCCTGGAGGACCACAGGGTCCTGGAGGATGGCAGGGTTTTGAAGATTGGGAGCCTCCTGAGAATTGGCAAGGAAGAGGAAATTGGCAAGGTCCTGAAGGTTGGCAGGGTCCTGGAGGAGGACAAGGTTGGTGGAGAGGACAGGGAAGAGGTAAAGGCTGGGGCAGAGGTGGAGGTGGTGGACAAAATCCTAATTGGTAGTATGATGTAGAAAGTTTAAATACCTTAGTTGAAAAAAAGGAGGTGATTCATGAGGCTGGCAATAGCTGTTGATGGTGGTTATGTGTCTGCTCATTTTGGTAGGTGCCCTGCTTTTTTAATTGTGGACATTGATGAATCTGGAAATGTGATTAAGCAGGAAATGGTAGAAAATCCAGGAGCTTATGGGCATCAGCCTGGGCTGGTGCCTAAATTTTTACAAAGTATTGGGGTTGATTGTGTAATAGCTGGAGGAATGGGACCTAATGCTATAATGATGCTTGAGGCAGCAGGAATTAAACCAATTTTAGGTGTTACTGGAAGAGTAGAAGATGTATTAAATGCCTTTTTAACAGGAACATTGCAGGGTGGAGAAAGTCTTTGTGATCATTCTCATCGTTGTGAGCATTAATTTTGGTAAAAAATTCAAATAAAAGGGGGTAAGAATGATTATTTGTATTACAGCTCAGGGAAATTCCCTTGATGCAGAAATTGATCCAAGGTTTGGGAGGTGTGCTTATTTTGTGTTTTATGATACTGAAAGCAAGCAAACAGAATTTGTAGAGAATCAGTGGAAAGAGGCTATGGGAGGAGCTGGAATTCAAAGTGCTCAATTTGTGGTTCAAAAAGGGGCTAAGAAAGTTTTTACAGGAAGAATAGGACCTAATGCAGAAATGGTTCTAAAAAATGCAGGGGTAGAAATAATTTCAGCTTCTGGAAAGGTAAAAGACATTATAGAGAAGCTCTAAGGAGGGGGTAAGAATGGCAGAAGATAAAGAGAAGTCAGTTGAGGAGGAGCTAAAACAAAAACTTTCTCAAATAAAAAGAAAAATTTTAGTGCTTTCAGGTAAAGGAGGAGTTGGAAAAAGCACAGTTTCTACTAATCTTGCAGTTGGTTTGTCTTTAAAAGATTATACAGTGGGACTTCTTGATGTAGATATACATGGACCTAACATTCCCAATATGCTTGGTCTTAAAGGAGTCCAGCCTTCTGTTACTCCTGCAGGTGCTTATCCTGTAATATATTCTCCTACTTTAAAGGTAATGTCCATTGGTTTTTTTGCTGGGGAAAATGATGCTATTGTATGGCGTGGTCCTTTAAAACACAGAGCTATTCAGCAGTTTTTGGTTGATATTATTTGGGGACCGCTTGACTGGCTTATAGTAGATTCTCCCCCTGGGACAGGAGACGAGGTAATTTCAATTCGTCAGCTTCTTGAGAAAGTTGACGGAGCTGTAATCGTAGCTACTCCTCAGGATGTAGCTTTAGCAGATGTAAGAAGGTCTATAAAGTTCTGTAATTCTACAGAAACTCCAATTTTGGGAATAATAGAAAATATGAGTGGTTTTGTGTGTCCTAAGTGTGGAGAAGTGGTGGAAATTTTTAAATCTGGAGGAGCAGAAAAACTGGCAAATGAGCTTGGTATTCCATTCTTAGGGAGAATTCCTATAGATCCAATTGTAGTAAATGCTGGAGACGAAGGAAAACCCTGTATTCAGTATTATCCAGAAAGCCCGATGGCAAAGGCATTTGCCGAGATAATTGAAAAAATAGAAAATCAGTTGAAATAAAAAAAGGAGTTAGGTCTATGAAAATTACTGTTTTGATAGAGAATTCCGTGGGTGTTTTAATTCCAATGGGGCTTTTAGGAGAACATGGTCTTAGTTTATGGATTGAACATGAAAATTATAAGATTCTTTTTGATACAGGACAAACAGGAAGGGTTGTGGAAAATGCAATACGATTGGGAATAAATTTAAAAGAAGCTGATTTTATAGTTTTAAGCCACGGACATTATGATCATACAGGAGGTTTGAGAGCTGTTCTTGAGTATATAGGAAGACCTATTGATATTTATGCTCATCCAGATATTTTCAGTCTCCATTGTGTTTCTTCTCCTGTGGATAGATACATAGGAATACCTTTTCGTCAGGAAGAGCTGGAAAGTCTTGGTGCCAGATTTAAATGGATAAAAGAGGCGCAGGAAATTTTTCCAGGAATATTTTTAAGTGGGGAAGTGCCAAGAAGAACCCCTTTTGAAAAAATAGACGAAAGGATGTATATAAAAGCAGAAGATAAAAAACTTCCAGATCCTATACTTGATGATATGAGTCTTTTTATAAAAACATCTAAGGGTTTGGTAATAATCTTGGGATGTGCCCATTCTGGAGTGATAAATATTATAGAGCATGCTAAAGAGGTTACAGGTGAGGAAAAAATATATGGAATTATTGGAGGAACCCATCTTGGTCCTGCTTCAGGTAAACAGATAGAAGAGACTCTTATTAAGTTTGCTCAATTAAATTTAGGTTTAATTGTTGCTAATCATTGCACAGGTTTGCCTGTGGCAGCAAGGTTTAAAGAAATTTTTGGCTCCAGGTTTAAATTTGGAGCCACAGGTGAAGTTATAACTATTTAAATTTTTAAAACCACAGGAGGTATTCAAAATTGATTATTGCAGTTGCAAGTGGTAAAGGAGGCACTGGGAAAACCACTGTTTCAGTAAATCTTGCTTTAAGTCTTGAGAAAGTCCAGTTAGTTGATTGCGATGTAGAAGAGCCTAATGTAAGTATTTTCCTGAAGCCAGAAATTACACAAACCTTTCCTGTAAAAACCATGGTTCCTGAGATTGATAAAGAAAAGTGCACTTACTGTGGAGAGTGCAGTAAAATTTGTGCATACAATGCTTTATCAGTATTAAAATTTGAAGATGGAAAAAAGCCTTCAGGAGAGATACTTTTCTTTCATCATCTGTGTCATGGATGTGGAGGCTGTGTTCTGTTATGCCCTGAAAAGGCTATAAAAGAAGGAGAAAAAGAAATAGGAGTGGTTAATATTGGTAAAAAAGGAGAAATACGGTTTATTGAAGGAAAATTAAATATCTCTGAGGTTTTAGCTCCTACAGTAATTGAAGCTGCAAAGTCTTATATAGATAAGTCTATGGATGCCATTATTGATGCTCCTCCAGGTAGTGCCTGTCCTGTGGTAGCATCTTTAAAAGAAGTGGACTTTTGTGTTTTAGTTACTGAGCCAACTCCTTTTGGGCTTCACGATTTAGAGATAGCCTATGAGGTTACCAAGGTTCTTGGGATTCCGAGTGGAGTGGTTATAAATAAATCAGAGGACGATACTTTAATAGAAGATTTTTGTAAAAAACACGAGATACCAATTTTAATGAAGATACCTTTTGATAAAAAAATTGCAGAGCTTTATTCAAAGGGTATCCCTCTGGTTGAGGGTTTACCTGAATATAAGGAAAAATTTTGTGAACTTTTTGAAAAAATAAGAGGGTTGGTAAGATGAAGCAGATCCTTATTATTAGTGGAAAAGGTGGAACTGGTAAAACCATGCTTTCTGGTTGTTTTTCAGTGCTTGCAGAAAATAAAATTATAGTGGATGCAGATGTAGATGCAGCAAATTTACATTTACTTCTTCATCCACAGATTAAAGAAGAATATGAGTTTATAGGTGGAAAGATTGCAAAAATAGATAAAGATAAATGTGTGGAGTGTGGAACCTGTAGGGAAATTTGTAGATTTGAGGCTATTTCAGAAAATTTTGTAATTAATCCAGTATTCTGTGAAGGGTGCACGATATGTTCTTATTTTTGTGATGTAGAAGCTATAATTTTAGAAGACAGGATTTCTGGAAAGTATTTTATTTCAGAGACTAAATATGGACCTCTGGTTCATGCAAGGCTTGGTATTGCTCAGGAAAATTCTGGAAAATTGGTAGCAAAACTCAGGGAAATAGCTAAGGAAATGGCAGAAAAGGAAAATAGAGATTATGTAATTATTGATGGACCTCCAGGAGTGGGTTGCCCTGTGATGGCAAGTATGACGGGTGTGGATCTGGTAATAGCTGTAACTGAGCCAACTTTATCAGGGCTTCACGATTTAGAGAGGGTGATAGATCTTTCAAAGCACTTTAAAGTTCCTGTAAAGGTAGTTATTAATAAGTTTGATTTAAATGCTTCTATGAGTTCTCAAATAGAAAGCACTTTAAAAGAAAAAGGAGTTGAGGTTATAGGTAAGATACCTTTTTCTGAGGACATATTAAAGTCTGTCAAACTGGAGATGCCTTTTATAGAATATGCCAAAAAGTATAAAAAAAGTGAGGAAATATCTGAGATTATAGAAGAGCTCTGGAATAAGGTTAAAAATTAATCGGATTTCGGAATTAAAAACTCTGGCAATTTTTCCACATAGATTGAAGTGCTTGGAAAGGCAAATTCTGCTCCATGTTTTTCTATAATTTCCATGATTTTTAAATTCACATCTTCTCTTATTGCCAAGTATTTTTCCCAGTCTGCTGTATTAGTAAAGCAATAAATGAATATATTTAAAGAGCTGTCTCCAAAATCTGTAAAATAAACCATTAAAAGCTGATTTTTGGCTATTCCAGGGTGATTTTTTAACATAGTTCTTATATCTTCTAAAATTTTAACCATTTGTTCTCTTGTGGTGCTATAGGTTACTCCAATTACCATTTTAATACGTCTTACATTTCTTCTTGAAAAGTTTTCCAGAGATTGATTAGCAAGAACTTGATTTGGAATAATTATAAGACTTTTTTCAAAGGTTCTAATTTTACTGGTTCTAAGACCTATATCTTCAACAATTCCTTCTACATCGCCTATTTTTATCCAATCTCCTACTTTCATACTTTTATCTATAAGAACAGTTAAGCCTCCAAAGAGATTAGCCACGGTATCCTTAGCAGCAAGTGCAAAGGCAAGACCTCCAAGTCCCAAGGAAGTAATAATAGCACTTACATTTATACCCCATTCCTGAAGGATAGTTAAACCTCCTAATCCTATAACAAAAATTTTACAAAGTTTAACTAAAAAACTTCCCAGTTCCTGAGTAAGATCCTTGCCAAATTTTTCTGCGAATTTATAAATATAAACTTCAAAGGAGATTATAAAGTTATAAAGGGTCCAAGAAATTACAAAGACAAAGAGAGTTTTGATAACTTTTAATACAATAAAGTGCTTTATCCCAAGGATAAGAAGGGCTGAGAATATTCCTCCAGCTACAATTAAAAAACTAAGAGGTCTTGAAAGAATGCTTACAAGAAGATCATCTATTTCTGTAGCAGTTTTTTTTGCAAGCTTTTCTATAAATTTTATTACCACTAAAATAAAAACTTTCCTTAAAAAAAGAGAAAACAGAAATACCAGCAGTGCTAAGGTAAACTTATAAATAGGAATTCCCAGGATTACATAGTTGAGGTAATGATTTACATTATGAATAACTTCCATAAAGGAAGTCATTTTTAAAAACCCTCCATTTTTATTTGATTTTTCTTAGTCTTACAACAAAGAAACCATCAAGATTGTGTTTGTGGGGATAGGTTTTAAGATACTTTTCCTGATCTATAAGCTCTTTTATTTGAGGAGTAGAAATTTTCTCAAGAATAAGAAGTGGATTTTCTATTTCAAACTCAGGATGTCTTCCTAAAAATTTCTTAATAACTTCTTCATTTTCTTCAGGTTCTAAGCTGCAAGTGGCATAAACCAGAATTCCTTTTGGTTTAACAAAAGGAGCAAGCCCCTCAAGTAATCTTAGCTGTTTTTCAGGTATTTTTATAAAATCTTCTTCGGTGCGTGCCCACTTTATATCAGGATGCTTTCTGATAACTCCAGTTCCTGTGCATGGAGCATCTATAAGAATACGATCAAATAAAGGAACTTTTAACTTCTGAAGCTCCTCTACCACATCTCCTTGAAAAACTTTGGGTTCTTTTAGTCCTAATCTCTGAAAGTTTTCTCTTAATTTCTCTAATCTCCAGGGATAAAGATCAAAAGCCCATATACTTCCTTTATTTTCCATGAGTTCTGCAATATGAGTGGTTTTTCCCCCTACTCCTGCACAGGCATCAAGAATTCTTTCTCCAGGTCTTGGATTTAAAAGATAAGTTACAAGTTGACTTGCTGAATCCTGAACACTTATCCATCCAAAATGATAGGGCTTAAGCTCTGTAACTTTACCTCTGAATCCTTCTAAAATAATTCCTGCAGGGCTAAAAGGACAGGGCTTTGCTAAAGGAACCTCCTCCTTTTGTAAATAGGTTAAAAAATTATTCCGGGTTACCTTTAAAAGGTTTACACGAATAACCAAAGGAGGACGCTCGTTGCTTGCAGAAAGTAAGGCTTTAGTTTCTTCAAAACCAAATCTATCAAGCCATCTTTTAACCAGCCATTCTGGAAAAGAGTATTTTATAGATAAATAAAGCACAGGATTAAAGTCTGGAGGTTCTGGCAGATTATTTTTATTTTCTGCAATTTTGTGCAAAATAGCATTAACCAGGTTTTTAATCCACTGTCCTCTTTTTCTATGGGAAAGGATTTTTAAACACTCTGCAAGAGCAACTCTTTCAGGCATTCGTGTGTATAAAAGCTGATAAGTGCCAAGGCGTAAAATGTTTCTAACCTCTGCATCCATTTTTTCTAAGGGATGTTCAGAAAAGCGAGAAATAACAAAATCTATATAATAAAGATGCCTTATTACACCATTAACCAGCTCTCCAACCAGAGCCCTATCTCTTTCATCAGGAAGCACGCTTTTTGTTAGTATCTGAGAAAGTATTTCATCAAGCAAAGGTTTTCCTTTTTCCCAGCGAATAAGAGTTTTGAGGGCTACTGCTCTGGGATTAGTTTTAGGAAGTCTTGGCATTTTTTATTCCTTAATTGTTTATTCCCACTGAAGTGCCATTTGTTTTAAAGAAAAAAGTTTGTCTCTTAAAATAGCAGCCTTTTCAAATTCGTAATTTTTAGCAGCCTTTTTCATTTCTTTTTCCAGCCTTTTTATTTCAGCCTGCAGCTCTTCAAGAGAAGCAAAAGTTGCCTCTATTTCCAGCACCTTTTCCAGATTTACAAAATCAGCTTCCACCATTTTCATCAAAGGATCATCTAAGGATTTTACCACGGTCTTTGGGGTTATGCCATGTTTTTTATTATATTCTTCCTGAATTCTTCTCCTTCTTTCAGTTTCCTCTATAGCTTTTTTCATAGCAGGAGTTATGGTTTCAGCATAAAGAATAGCAGTTCCATTAACATTTCTTGCTGCCCTTCCAATCATCTGAATAAGACTTCTTTCAGACCTAAGAAAACCTTCTTTATCTGCATCAAGAATGGCTATTAAAGAAACCTCAGGCAAATCAAGCCCTTCTCTTAAAAGATTTATACCTATTAAAACATCATAAACCCCTTTTCTTAAATCCCTTATTATTCTTGCTCTTTCAAGTGTTTTTAAATCTGAGTGCATATAGCAAGCTTTAATCCCGAGTTCTTTATAATAATCCGTTAATTCCTCAGCCATACGCTTGGTAAGAGTGCAGACCAGCACTCTTTCTCCTTTTTCAGCCCGTTTTTTGATCTCAAAAAAGAGGTCATCCACCTGGGTTTCAGAGGGTCTTACTTCTACCTTTGGATCAAGAAGTCCAGTAGGACGAATTATTTGTTCTACAATCCTTCCTTCTGCTTTTTCTATTTCATAATCTCCAGGAGTGGCAGAGACATAAATTACCTGATTTAGCCTTTCTTCAAATTCTTCAAAAGTAAGAGGACGATTGTCAAGAGCAGAAGGTAATCTGAACCCATATTCTACAAGAGTCTCTTTCCTGCTTCTATCTCCTCTATACATCCCTCTTAATTGAGGAATAGTAATGTGGCTTTCATCAATAAAAATTAAAAAATCATCAGGAAAGTAATCTAAAAGGGTATAAGGAGGTTCTCCAGGTTTTCTTCCGTCTAAATATCTGCTGTAATTTTCTATTCCTTTGCAATATCCCATTTCCTCAAGCATTTCCAGATCATAAAGGGTTCTTTTTTCAAGCCTCTCAGCATATTGGTAAAGTCCCTGCTTTTTAAAATACTCTACCCTCTCCTTTAACTCCTCCCGAATCCCTTCAATTGCCCTGCGAAGTTTATCCTCAGAGGTTACATAATGGCTTGCAGGAAAAATTACAATCTCATTTACCCTCCCAAGCACTTTTCCTCTAAAAGGATCTATTATTTTTATCTCCTCTATTTCATTTCCCCAGAGACTTATTCTTACAGCTCTTTTTTCCTCATTAGAAGGAAAAATTTCAATAATGTCTCCTCTTACTCTAAAAGTAGCTCTGGTAAAATCCATTTCTGTTCTTTCATAGTGCATGGTTACCAAAGCTCTTAAAAGCTGGTCTCTACTAATTTCCCCTCCTTTTCTTAAATAAAGATGTTTTTGAAAGTATTCATCTGGGGAGCCCAGTCCATAAATACAGGAAACACTTGCCACTACTATTACATCTCTTCTTGAAAGAACTGCAGCAGTTGCAGAATGCCTGAGTCTGTCTATAAAATCGTTTATAGAGGCATCTTTTTCAATATAGGTATCTGTTACAGGGACATAAGCCTCTGGTTGATAATAGTCATAATAAGACACAAAGTATTCCACTGCATTCTCAGGAAAGAGCTTTTTAAATTCATTATAAAGTTGAGCAGCTAAGGTTTTATTTGGTGCAATAATAAGGGTTGGTTTTCCAGCTCTTGCAATTACATTTGCCATGGTAAATGTCTTTCCCGAGCCTGTTACTCCAAGTAAAACCTGATGCTTTATCCCTTTTTTAATCCCCTCTACTAATTGCTCTATAGCTTTGGGCTGATCCCCCTTAGGCTCTACATCAGCTTTTAATTTAAATTCTGCTTGTTTTTTAATAAGAATTTCCATAAACGCTTACCCTTAAGAGTTGCTACTGCAGTGAAAAATATAAGGTATTGAATTAAAATTGCAAGAAAAAGATTTTGGATTAATTTAAAAAAAAACATACAAAAATTTCAAAAACTTCTTTAAAAGGAGGGGGAAAGTGCTTGCTGGTTTAATGTTATTGATACTTTTAATATACTTCTTAGCTTATATGGGATATGGGAAGTTTTTAGAAAAACAATACTCACTTAAAGAAGAAGAGGAAGTGCCATCTAAAACCCGTTTTGATGGAATAGACTTTGTGCCTACTAACAAATTTGTGCTTTTAGGGCATCACTTTTCCTCTATTGCTGGAGCTGGTCCAATCGTAGGACCTATCATTGCAGGAATAGCTTATGGCTGGCTGCCCTGTCTTTTATGGATAATTTTAGGGACTATTTTTGTAGGAGGATTGCACGACTTTTCTGCTTTAATAGCTTCTGTTCGGCATCAGGGCAAAAGTATCGGAGAAATAGCTAATAAGTATATAGGAAAAAAGGCTTATAAAATTTTTTTATTGTTTATATGGTTGGCTCTGGTATATGTGATAACGGTTTTTGCAGATATTGCAGCAACATCTTTTGCAAAATCCCCTCAGGCAGCTCAGGTTAATATTGCTTACATTATTATAGCTGTAATTTTTGGTTTTACAGTTTACAAATTAAGGTTTAGTCTTCCGTTAGCTTCTATTATTGCTCTTGCTATTGTTTTTCTAAGTATTCTTTACAGCTTAAATCACACTTTTATCAATTTCTCTCGTGAGACCTGGATCTGGATTTTATTCCTTTACTGCCTTATTG
>CAZQIW010000044.1:0-6883 GCA_964593845.1 uncultured Thermodesulfatator sp.
GAGAATACAAAGCACAGCCCCAAAATATAAAAAAAGAGTCTTTTATTAAATCTTCGCTTAATCCTTCAAAATCACTCAAAATGAAATCTATTTTTTCTCCTTCCCTTTCTTCTCCTATTTTTATAAATTCAAAATCATCAATTTGTTTTTTTAACAGCTCAACAAAGCTTTCACAAAGAAGTTTATTTTTTAAATTAATTAAAATTTTTATTTTTATTCCTCCCGCTTATCCATCACACCTCTCCTCATTAAAAGCATTTAATATAAATGTTCCACGTGGAACATTATATTAAATTGTATTTCTCTTTTAAAACCTTTTTAAGCTGTTCTAAAGAGTTCTCAGTTAAAGGAGCTAAAGGTAATCTCACTTCAGGAGTCTCAATTTTTCCCATAAGCCAAAGGGCAAATTTTGCTGGAACTGGATTGGTTTCTATAAACATAGCTTTGTAAAGTGGATAAAGTTTTAAATTAAGTTCTTTAGCTTCTGCAACCTCTCCATTTAAAGCTTTTTCCATTAATTCTGCCATCTCTTTTGGCATAACATTAGCTGCAACTGAGATAACTCCCTTTCCTCCAAGCATAACAGTAGCATAAGCTGTAAAATCATCTCCTGAGAGAATAACAAAATCCTTAGGACATTTCATCAGAAGTTCAGTAACTTGTTTTATATCACCACAGGCTTCTTTAATGGCTACAATATTATCAATCTGAGCAAGTTTAGCAGTGGTATCAGGCAAAATATTCACAGAAGTTCTTCCAGGCACATTGTAAAGTATAATAGGAATATTAGTATTTTTAGCAATATAGCTATAATGTTCGTAAAGCCCGTTTTGAGTGGGTTTATTGTAATAAGGAGCTACTATTAAAGCTGCATCAAATCCCATCTCTTCTGCCATTTTAGTATATTCTAAAGCTGCCATTGTATTATTAGCGCCTGTTCCCACAATTAAAGGCACCTTACCTTTGGCTTCTTCTAAAGCTATCTCCATTACCCTTTTTCTTTCTTCTTTACTTAGCGTTACAGCCTCACCTGTGGTTCCAAGAACTAAAATACCATGAGTTCCTGCTTCTAAGTGCCATTTTATAAGATTCCTTAAAGAAGCTTCATCCACTTTTCCATCTTTAAAAGGCGTAATCAAGGCTACAATAGAGCCTTTTAAATCCATACTATCCCCCCTTTTTCATAAATTTTTCACAAGAGTGCGTCTTCTTTTATTTTCCCTTCAAAAACAAAAATCGTATCTCCTTCTAAAAATATTCTGTCTTCATTATCAATATAAATAGTTAATACTTCTCCTCCTCTGGTCAAAACATTTACTGGAGGTTTTACTAAACCTAATTTATAAGCAATATAAGCTGAGGCAGAAGAACCTGTTCCACAGGCAAGGGTCTCAGCCTCTACTCCTCTTTCGTATGTTCTTACTTTAAGAAATTTTTGGTTATTTTTTTCTTCAACAGATACAAAGTTTACATTTGTTCCTGCAGGTTGAAACATTTCATGATATCTAATTTTAGGACCTAATTTTTCTACAGGAGCACTTTCTATATCATCCCAGAATATCACTACATGAGGAACTCCTGTATTTACAAAATGAGCCATAAACCAATCATACTCAGTTCTTAAAATAAAATTCATTTTTAAATCCTTAGGAGTTGTAAGTGCTACTTTTACTCTTTTTCCTTTTACTTCAGCATAAATAAGCCCTGCTTTTGTTTCAAAATAAAAAGGGCTTTTAAATAAACCCAATTCCTCTACCAGTCTTGCAACGCATCTTGCTCCATTTCCACACATTTCAGCTTCGCTACCATCAGCATTAAAAAATCTCCAGGCAAAAGCAGCTTCAGAAGTGCGAGATTTTTCAAGAAGAATTAAACCATCTGCTGAAACTGAAAATTTGGATCTGCAAAGTTTTTGAGCTAAGAATTTTCCTTCTTCAGGAGTAATTTTATTTTCAAAATTTAAAATTACGACAAAATCATTCCCAGATGCACAAAGCTTATATATAGGAAGACCTGTAAATTTTTTTATGCAATTAGTGTTATCTTCTCCCATCAGTTTTAATTTAGCAGAATTTTAATAATTAACAAGCCTTTTTAACTTCTTAACTTATCTGAAAAAGCACTTCTTTTATAGCTTCTACAGGAGGATTTTCATAGAAATAAGCTTTTCCAATTTTTTCAAGAAGTATAATAGTAAGCTTTCCTTTCCAGACTTTTTTATCTTTGGAAAGATGAGGAATTAAGTTTTCAGGATTAAGCTTTGATGATAAATGAGAAAGTCTATAAGGAATGTTAAGATTTTTTAAAAGTGTTTCCAAGGGTTTAACCACTTCTTTTTGAGCTACACCAAGTTTTTCAGAAAGCAATGCTTCAGCAACCATTCCTACTGCTACAGCCATACCATGGGGCAAACTGTAATTTAATTCGGTTTCTATAGCATGTCCAATTGTATGTCCAAAATTAAGAATTCTTCTCAAACCACCTTCTTTTTCATCTCTTGAAACTACCCAGGCTTTTGCCCGACAGCTCTCATAAATAATATACTCTAAATCCTCATATTTAAGCTGATAAAGTTCCTCTCCTTTCTTTTTTAAAAAATCAAAAAGTTTTTTCTTTAAAATACAGCCATACTTTATAACCTCTGCAAGACCATTTTTAATTTCTTCTAAAGGGAGAGTTTTCAAAACTGTAGGATCTATATAAACCTTTGCAGGTTGATAAAAAGTGCCTATCAAATTTTTTCCTTCAGGTAAATCAACCCCTGTTTTCCCACCTACTGAACTATCCACTTGGGAAAGAAGAGTAGTAGGAACCTGCACATAAGGAATTCCGCGAAGATAGATACTTGCTAAAAATCCAGCTATATCCCCTACAACACCTCCTCCCAGAGCTACTATCATATCCTTTCTATCAAATCTTGCTTGAATCATTTGTCTTGCAAGAGAAATAACTGTATCTATGTTTTTAGAACTCTCGCCAGCAGGGAAAGAAAAAAGCTGAGCTTTTATATTTTCTTTCTGAAACTCTTTTAAAAGTTTTTCTCCGTAAAGTTTTTCAACATTTGAATCAGTAATAATAGCAATTTTCCCAAAATTAAAATGTTTTTTTAAATCTGTTGGAATTTGTGAAAAAATATTTTCTGCTATTAAAATTTCGTAAGCTGGTTTAGTTTTAACTTTTATTACTCGCATATTAAGCTTTTCAAAAACTTTTTTACTTCCTGAGGCGCCTTTTTACCTTTTTCTTCCACAATTTTTACTATAGCACTACCCACAACCAAAGCATCTGCATAGGGAGAAAGCATTTTTACATGCTCAGGTTTTGAGATGCCAAACCCCACTGCTACAGGAATAGGAGATACCTTTTTTACAAGCTGAAGTCTTTCTACTACATCCTCTGGTAATTTATCCCTGGCACCAGTAATACCTGTGAGAGAAACATAGTATAAAAATCCAGAAGAAACCTGAGCTATTTTTTTTATTCTTTCTTCAGAAGAAGTAGGAGCTGCAAGAAAAATTGTAGCAAGTTTTTTTCTTTTATTAACTTTTATCCAGGGTTCTGCCTCTTCTATAGGCAAATCAGGCACGATGAAGCCTGAAAGCCCACAATCTTTTGCATATTGTGCTGCTCTTTCCAGTCCGAATCTATAAAAAATGTTATAATAAGTCATACAAACAAGAGGAATGGAATAGCCTTTATCATTAAGCTTTTTAACAAACTCAAAAAATTCTTCTAAGGTTGGTTTATTCTTTAAAGATCTAACCACAGCTTTTTGAATAGTAGGACCATCTGCCACAGGATCAGAAAATGGAAACCCAAGTTCTATACAGGCAGGATTAACTTCTGCAAGCTCCCACAAAATAGCTTCTGTAGTCGCAAGATCAGGATCCCAGCAGGTTATGTAAGGAATAAGAGGAACTTGTCCTTTTTCTTTTAAGTCTTTTATGGTTTTTTCTATAAAATCTGCTCCTTTATGCATGGCTCTTCTGTTTCTCTAAGTATTCCTTTACAGAAACTACATCCTTATCCCCTCTTCCTGAGAGGTTTACTACCACAATGGTTCCTGCAGGAAGCTTTTTAGCAATTTTAATAAGATACGAAACTGCATGAGCAGACTCTAAGGCTGGAATAATTCCTTCTGTTTCGGATAAAATCTGAAAAGCCTCCAGTGCCTCTTCATCTGTAACTGAAACATACTCAGCTCTTCCTGTATCTTTAAAGTAGGAATGTTCAGGACCAACTCCAGGATAATCAAGCCCAGGAGCAATAGAATGAGCTCCTTTTATTTGCCCCACTTTATCCTGCAAAAGATAAGTTAGCATACCATGTAAAACTCCTGGTTCTCCAGCACATAAGGTAGCTGAATGATAATCTGTATTTAGTCCATGTCCTGCTGCCTCAACACCTATCAATTTAACTTCTTTATTTTTGGCAAAGGGATAAAAGATTCCCATGGCATTTGAGCCACCACCCACACATGCAATAACTATATCAGGCAATCTTCCCTCTTTCTTTAAAATCTGCTGTTTAGTCTCTTTTCCTATAATACTCTGGAAATCTCTTACCATCATAGGATAGGGATGAGGACCTACAACTGAACCTATTACATAAAAGGTATTTCTTACATTGGTAACCCAGTCTCTTAAAGCTTCATTTATAGCATCTTTAAGGGTCTGAGTTCCAGAATACACTGGCACCACTTCTGCTCCAAGAAGACGCATACGAAAAACATTAAGTGCCTGTCTTTCTGTATCTTTTGCCCCCATATAAACTACGCATTTTATATTAAAGTAAGCACAGGCTGTAGCTGTAGCAACTCCATGCTGCCCAGCTCCTGTTTCTGCTATAACTCGGGTTTTCCCCATCTTTTTAGCAAGTAGCACCTGACCAATGGTATTGTTAAGCTTGTGAGCACCTGTGTGAAGAAGATCTTCTCTTTTTAAATATACTTTTATATGCCCACCTAAATATTTGGAAAAGTTTTCAGCATAATAAAGAGGCGTGGGTCTTCCTGCGTATTCCTGCAGGATACTTTTCCACTCTTTCCAAAAGGATGGCTCTTTTCTAATACGAAAATAAGCCTTTTCCAGCTCGTAAAGGGCAGGGATCAGGGTTTCAGGAACAAAACGCCCGCCAAATTTTCCAAAGTATCCTTTTTTGTTAGGCAGTGGCATAATGTTTCAATATAAAGCTTTTTTTATTTTTAGCAAGAAGGTTTTTATTTAATTCTTTATTTAATTCTTTACCAGCATTTGAGGGTTAAATCTTACTACCTGATTTCTCCCCATTCTTTTAGCATGATAAAGAGCTATATCAGCATATTTAATTACTTCCCATATATTCTCTGAATCCACAGGGAACACACCAATTCCTATACTTATAGTTTTCTGAATATATCCTGCAGGCACCTCTATCTTTGTTTCCTCTACAGTTTTCCTTAAATCTTCGGCTAATTCTATAAGCTTTTTTTCATCTGTATTGTGCAAAAGAACCAAAAATTCTTCTCCTCCAAATCTAACTACTACATCTGATTTACGAAACTTTTCAATAAGAATATTTGCTAATTGTTTTAATACTTTATCACCTATATCATGTCCAAACTCATCGTTTACTTTTTTAAAAAAGTCTATATCTATCATAAAAATCCCTAAGGTTGTATTATTTCTTATAGTAAGAGCTGCAGCTTTTATTATATATTCCTCTAAAAAATGCCTATTATAAAGCCCTGTTAATCCATCTCTCAAGCTTTTTTCCTTTAAACTCTTTAAAAGTTTCTTTACTTCAAGAATAGGTAAAATAGTGCTTAAATAAAGCTTTATTTCTTCTATCTGATTTAATAATCTGTCAATTTCTTCTTTTTTATCTGTTACAATTTGTAAGATATAAGCAATACCTTCTCCTAAAAGTAAAGGAATGCATAAGTATTTCTTCTCCTTAGGATATAAAAATTTTTCACAGGTACTTCCCCAGGGATAGTCGCTACAAACAATTAAATGCCCTGTTCTCTTTGCTCTACAAAGATTAGCATTTGCACAGATTTCTAAATCACAAAAACATTTTTTCTCTCCAAAGGGTAATACTATACTCATTTGATTTTTACTAATATCTATTTCATAAAAAACATACTCTTTTATTTTAAACTTTTCCTCCAATAAATAAGAAATCCTCTGATAAATTTCTTCTATACTCCTATCTCCCTCCACCAACTTTCTTAGCTCAGATAATTCCTTTTCCTTTTGCAGTAAAGACTGAATCTCTGATAACTGCAGATTTAATTGAAGAATAATTTGATGAAGGTATTTTATTATTCGTTGATAGTCTCCTTTAAATTCTTCTTCTTTTATTTCTACTTCAAAATTTCCTTTTGCTATTTCATACGAAATATTAGCAATTTTTTCTAATATAATTTTAAAATTATTTAAAACCTGTTTTAAATGCACCACAATTTCTTGATAAACTCCTGAAAAAGTATCTTCTTCAATTTCTATGTCAAAATTTCCTTCTTTTATGTTGTTTACTATTTTTTTAAGATATTGCATTGTTTCCAAGATCTTTTCACGAGTCCTTTCCAATCGGTCTAAAATTTCTATAAAAACTGGAGGGAGGTCTTTTTTAACAATTTGAATCTCTTTTAAGTTACCCATTTCTAAATAATGAGCAAAATTTTTAATTTCTGTAATAGCTTTTTGAAGCTCTTGATAAAAATTACTAATAAGGCTCAGTATTTTCTTATACTCTCCAGAAAAACTTTCTATATTTAACTCAATTTTTTCCCCTTCTCTTAAGGCATAAAAGCCTTTTTCTATCTCTTCACTAAGTCTTCTTAAAGAAAAAATTATCTCATTAACACTCTCTTCTATTTTTCCAATTTCATCCTTAGAAA
>CAZQIW010000044.1:6983-11655 GCA_964593845.1 uncultured Thermodesulfatator sp.
GAAAAAATTATCTCATTAACACTCTCTTCTATTTTTCCAATTTCATCCTTAGAAAAGGAAGTTCCTAAATATTCAAATTTACCCAGAGCTGCAAGTTTCAATTTTTCAATCAGTTTTTCAAGCCTGTCAAAAACTATTTTTTCACTAAGTTTATTAAGTATAACAGTGGTAAAAAGAAAAAGGATTACAGTAAAAATAATAGTTTTACAAATAAGAATTCTTATTTCTTTTTTAGTATTCCTTTGCATTAAAGCTATTTTTTCTTCTATATCTTCTACATAAGCACCAGTTCCTACAATCCAGTGCCAGGGTTTAAAGCGAGCTACATAAGAAATTTTAGTTTTAGGAATATTCTCTCCAGGTTTAGGCCATTTATAAATCACAAAAGCTGTATCTTTATCTCCCAGAGTATTTAAAATAATTTTTGAGGCTTTAGGAATGGTATTAACTACTTCAGGCTTAATAGGATGCATTAAAACCTTTCCTTTTTCATCAAGCACCCAGAAGTATCCAATATTGTTTTTCCCAAATCTAATTTTTTGCAAAGTATAAAGTGCCTGTTTTTGAACCTTTTGTGTAACTTCTTGAAGATAGTCCTTTATGTATACTCCTGTTCCAATAATCCAGTTAAAAGGTTTAAAAAGCACTACATAAGAAATTTTAGGTTGAGGGACTTTTTCTCCTGGACGAGGCCACATATATTCTACAAAACCTTTTCCATTTGCTTTTACTACTTTTACCATTTCTACAAATAAGCGCTTCCCTGTAGGGTCTTTATAATTGCTCAAGTCTTTACCATTTAACTCTGGCTTATAAGGATGCATAATCATCCGAGGATGTAAATCATTTATCCAGAAATAGCCCTTTTCTCCATACCTTGCATTTTTAACAATTCTTACAATTTCTTTTTTTAATTCAGAAAGAGGCATCTTTTGGTAATTTTTTTGATAAAAGTTTGTAATAATATTAATCAAAATGTCCATATAGTATTGAAGCCTCTTTTTGGCTTCTTTTTTTAACATTTCTTCAAAAGTGCGGGTATAGAAAGCATTTATAGTTTTTATAGCAATCTCTACTGCACTTTTCAATTCTTCTTTCTTGGCTTCATAAGCCTTTTCTTTAAATCTTGAAATGTCTTCCGAGGAAATAGTTTGAATACTTTTTATAGAAATAAAGAGACTCATTACCCCCAGAGTTAGAAAAATAAAAGTTACTAAAAAGAGATACTTTAACCTAAGCGAACCTTTAAAAAACCATTTTTCTATTAAACTTTTTACCCTATTTTCTTCTTTCATAACTAAGTGTTAAACTTTTTAGCTGCAAAATAGGTATTATACTTTCAATATATTGCTTTATTTCATCAACCTTTTCCTTGGCTGCTATATACTCTTTTTCATCATCACATACAATTTGTAAAATAAACTTTACTCCTTCCTCAAACATAAAGGGATAGCAAATATATTTCTTTTCTTCTCCTGTAAACATGGGACAAACTTTTCCCCACCTGTCATCTTCTCCCCACACAGGTTGACCTATTTTCTTGCACCGACATAAGTCTGGATTTACTAAAATTTCTTGATTACAAAACTGAGCTTCCTCTGGAAGAGAAATTCGTTTGTAAATAAAATTTTGAGAGGAATTAACTTCGTAAAATGTAAACTTTTTAATATTAAATTTATTCTTTAAAAGCTCTTTAATGCGGAAATAAACTGTTTCTATTTCCTGATCTTCTTCTATAGTTTGTTTAAAAAGCAATAGTTCTTCCTCTTCTTCCCACATTCTTTTTATTTCATCCATTTGTTCTTTCATTTTTTCAATAATCTTTTTTAGCATTATCATTAAGTTTTGATACTCTCCTTTAAATTTAGAGGTTTCTATTTGAATATCCAAATTGCCTTCAAGTATAGTTTCTGAAATTTGTTGAATTTCTTCAATGACTTCCTGAAATCTTGTTACCAGTTTTTTTAAATTATCTAAAATTTCTTTATAAACTCCTTTCAGGTTTTGAGAACCTGATATTTTTACCTCAAAAATACCCTGGCTAATATTTTGTAAAGTTAAACTTATTTCTGAATTAATTTCTTCTAAGGCTTGAGCTACACTATTTAAAGGAGCTAATATCTCTAACCAGGCTCCTTCTAATCCTCTTTCATCCACTCTTTTGGGAACTCCTAATTTCAATGCTATAACCATACTTTTAATTCTTCTTACTACTATTCTCATGTTATAAACAGTTTTATTCAAAGCTTGAAAAGTTTCTTTCCATATTCCTTTGAATTCGCCTATCTCTATTACTTCAAACTTTCCTTTACTTAAAGCTTCTGCAAATTCTTTTATCTTATTTAACATTTCTCCCTGTGAATAAATAGCCTGTGCCATTTTATTTAATGCTTTTCCACATTCATCCTGAAATTCTTCTAAGGATTCATTTAACGGAGAAAAATCTGCATTTTCTAATTTCTCAGCCAAAAGATGCACGGTTTTTGTGCCTTTATAGATACTTTTAATAAGAGAAACTACCAGACCAATAATAATAACTTCGCCAAAGAGGAATATTACAAGGGTTGTAATAAAAAAGAGTTTATATAAACGCTCTCTTTTAAAAGTGTATTTCCATGCCCAGGAAAGCCCTTTTCTATCCAGGTCTAAAGCTGAAAGAATATCTAAATTTTTGAAATCTTCCTTTCCTTTTAACAAAGATTTTAATTCCTTTTTAAATGCAATTGCATACCTGTAATTATCTAAATAAGTTAAAACAAAATGAGAACATACAGGACATTTTTTAATGTAAGAATATAAAAGAGGAGGAAAAGAAATGTAATGAGCAATAAGAATATTAATTGCAGCTTTATCAGGATCTGCAATTGCTCCTGAATTTTCAAAAATAATACTATCAAGTTGAGTAATTTGAGAAATTATTTCTAAAAGTTGCTGAGAAGAGGGATTTTCCTGAGCAAGGTATTCTTCAATTTTAACTTCTATTTTTTTCCAATCTTCTTTTATTTTTAACAAAGAACCAATTTTATAATTTAGCATCCTGATCTTTCTAACCAGAGTTGCAGCCTGTTTTTTATCTTTTTCTATAAGAGCTGCTATCAGCTCTAAAAGATTTTGACTATAAGAAAGTCCCTTTCTTTCTAAAGAATAATAGTTATATTTGTTTTTTAAAGAAAAGATAAAAGGCACTACAATTCCTGAAAAAGCAGTAAGAGCAATAAAAATTAATAAGCCAAATCTTATTTTTAGAGGTAATTTATTAAAAAACTTCATACTTCAATAAACCCTCCCTCCTTTAGAGCTTCGCAGGGGAGGGAACTCTAAACATGCATAAGAGAGAGAGAGAGAATTTGAGTAAATTTCTTTAAAATTTCTTTAAAACTCTTCATTTTTTCGCACTTTTATCCACACTAAGGTATTGGTTTCATTTTGAAAATCAAATGTATTTTTTATTTTTCCAAATTCTCCATAAGTAAAAAAGCCTATTAAAGGAGCCTGAAAATACTTTACCGCGGGTCTTATTTCTTCCTCTATCATTTTTCCAAAACAAATATATCTTGCTATACAGGAAAAAAGAATTAACAAATCTGGAGAAACATTTTTTTGAGCTTTTTCTTTTATAGCATTAATAGTATTTTGCAGTGCTTGTTTTCCCGGGAAGATAGCTATTCTTGCTTTTATACCTTCAGGCACCTTTCCAGCAAATATTAAAGCTCTCTCTTTTTTATCCGCACTTACACATGTTCTGATCACCTCTTCCCCATTTTCTCGGTTAAAAATTAAAGGATATTCTATTCCTATTTGAGGAAAGTCTTCTTCTTTAATTTCTAAAAAATTGATATAAAAATCTAAAGCAGGTTTATCATTTAAAGTATAAACTACATTTCCCTTTGCTTTTGTTACCTCTATCTCTTCTTCTAAGGGCTTCCATCCAGAAATAGAAATACCATCTATTTCTACATAATCTCCATCAAAAATTAAAGCAGCTATACCGTCAAAACAAATTCCCTGATGAGTAAGAACTATAGTGGCTTTATATAACTCATCATCTCCTGCCAGACCTCCATATACAACCACATCTTCTCCTACAACCTCTTTTATACCGTTTATTACCTCCTCTCCATCAAGGGTTAATCCAGCTCCTAAAATAAAAAATCTTGGTTTTTTAAATTTTTGTTTCCCGAAACTTCCCACTCTTTTTCCTAATTCCAGACAGCTTTCTCCCTGCTTTCTTTTGAATAGTTCAACTGCAAATTTATTTTTTTCTATATCTAATGATGCCAATACCCCACTTCCTTTAAAAATTATATTCTCCTCTTCTTCCTTAGGCATAAAAATCTCTCCAGCACTACTACAACCCCAGAAAGGAATCTTGCTTTCTTTCAATACCTCAAATAATTTTTCTACATCTATTTGGATAGAAAAAAATACAATTATTAAATCCTTTTTTAACTTCTGAAGTTTGTCTTTTAGTGAAATTAATTCAGATGAATCTTTGATTAAGAAAAACATAACCACATGCTTCTTTTTCACTTCCTCTTGTTTATAAAAATAATATTATTATTTTAATTTACAAGTCTTTATAACCATCTCCCAATAAATTTCCTTATCGTCTTCAAAAAAGCTTATTTCTGCAGATGAACCGTTCCTTCAAAACTTTTACTATCCTCTTTTT
>CAZQIW010000045.1:0-11638 GCA_964593845.1 uncultured Thermodesulfatator sp.
AGTTCTTTCTTTTCCTCGTCCATTCTTCTCAATATCTCCTGCCACTTCCTCTCAGATTCCTCCTTAAGTTCTTTCTTTTCCTCATCCATTCTCCTCAATATCTCTTGCCACTTCCTCTCAGATTCCTCTCTCATCTGTGCCATCTCTCTTTTCCATTCCTCCCATCTCTTCTCAGATTCCTCTCTCATCCGTGCTATCTCCCTTCTATTTTCCTCCCATCTTTTCTCAGACTCCTCTCTCATCTGCGACATCTCTTTCTTCCATTCCTCCCACTTTTTCTCAGACTCAAGTCTCATTGCTTTAATTTCTTCAAGGAGTTTATCAAATCTACTTTCAACTATTGGCTTATAAGGACAGCCTTCAAGAAATCTCCATAAAAATTCCCTTATTTCAGGATTTTCTTTAATTAAACGAGGAACTTCTTTATAAATTATTTCCTTTATTTTTTCATCAGAAAATTTCCTTGGCATTTCTTCTCCTTTAAACCTTTTTTAAATTAACTATAAGCTTTCTTTAAAGTTTTGTCAATTTAGAACTAAAGAAACTTTTTCACAATATATTACTTTTTCCATAATAAAAACTAAAAAATTTCAGAAGAAGCTTTTATATTACTTATTATCTCGGTGGAGTGAGGTTGAAGATTTGCTCATATTTCTTGACAGGAAAAAATTTTGGGTTATATTTTTTAAATGTAAAAAGCGGGCGTGGCTCAGCCTGGTAGAGCGGCTGCTTGCCATGCAGCAGGTCGCGGGTTCGAATCCCGTCGCCCGCTCTTAATTTCATCTCAGGGTGTTCAAAAATGAAAATAGTCTTTTATGGTCATTCTTGCTTTAAAATTGTTTCTGAGGAAG
The DNA here is from genome assembly GCA_964593845.1 of uncultured Thermodesulfatator sp. GTDB lineage: Bacteria > Desulfobacterota > Thermodesulfobacteria > Thermodesulfobacteriales > Thermodesulfobacteriaceae > Thermodesulfobacterium. The sequence goes on from CAZQIW010000045.1 coordinate 852, forward strand.
GTAAAAAAATTCTTATAGATCCTTGGATTAGTAATCCTGCTGCACCAAAGGATATAGATTTAGGTCCTTATGATTTTATTTTAATCACCCATGCTCATGGAGATCATTTAGGAGATGTTCTTAAACTTGCCAGGACTTCTGTAACAGAAGTTATTGCAATTCACGAGATTCAGCAATATTTACTTAAAAATGGAGTGCCCAAAGTTACTGGAATGAATATAGGTGGGAATTATAAAGCAGGAAAAATTACATTTACTATGGTTCCTGCCTTTCATAGTTCTTCTTTTCCTGATGGAAGTTATGGTGGCGATCCTTGCGGTTTTGTAATCACTTTAGAAAATGGAGTAAGTATTTATCATGCTGGAGATACCGGCGTATTTTATGATATGAAGCTTATAGGAGAGCTTTATTCTCCTAAGATTGCTATTTTACCTATAGGTGATCATTATGTCATGGGTCCAAAAGAAGCAGCTAAAGCTTGTGAATTATTAAAACCTGAGATAGTAATTCCTATGCATTATGGCACCTTTCCTATTTTAAGTGGAACTGTAGAAGAATTTGAAAAAGAATTAAAGAAATATAACCTTTCTTTAACCATAGTTGCTTTACAGCCAGGAGAAGAATTTTCTCAATAGAGAGTATCTAAATGCCCTATTTTTTAGCTATTTCAGGATATCGTAAAGCTGGTAAAAGCACCTTAGGAATTTATCTTGTTAATAAACTTACAGAACTCGGATATAAAGTTAGTGTAGTAAAGTCCTGTCATGAGGAAGAAATTTTAACAGATATTCCTCAAAAAGATACTTGGAATTATAGAGAGTCTGGAGCTTTAGCAGTAGGGCTTTTTCAAAAAAATTTTTTTACTCTTTATCTTCAACCAGAAAAACTTAACCTTTCTTCATACAAGGATTGGTATAGTTATTTTTTATCTCTTTTTTGGGGTTATGATTTAGTTCTTTTTGAAGGATTTAAACAATTTGATATTTTACCCAAAATTTGGGTAGTAAGAGATGAAAAAGAAAATTTGCAGGAAATTAAAAAAGAAGTAAGAAATTTATTAGCCTTTGTGGTTAAAAATAATAAAGAAATCTGGATTAAAAATTATCCAAAAGAGGTATTTTTTAACTCGGAAGAAAAAGATAAAATATTAAATTTCGTTATAGAATTAATAAATAAGCATAAACAGAAAGTTTTATTAAGGGTAAATGGAAAAAAAATTCCTTTAAAGGATTTTGTTGAAAATATGTTAGCCTATCCTATAATAGGCTGTGTAAAGGCATTAAAGAATATTCCGCCTGAGATTAATGAGATAGAAATAAAAATTAAAGTTTCAAACTTACTTGACAAAAAAGCGAAATAGTTTATATTTAAAATTGATTTTTAATATGGGCCGGTAACTCAGTTGGTAGAGTATCGGCCTTTTAAGCCGAGAGTCGCAGGTTCGAGTCCTGCCCGGCCCATTTTAATTATGCCCCCATCGTCTAGCCAGGTCCAGGACACCGGCCTTTCACGCCGGCGACAGGGGTTCAAATCCCCTTGGGGGCGCTACTTCTCCTTTGGAAGTCTCTTATGTCTGAAAGAGCTAAAGATTTAGCAGTTGTTCTTTTAAGTTCTGGAATGGATAGTGCTGTTTGTGCAAGTGTTGCTGTTCAGACCTATCGGTTAGCTTTTATCCATTTTCAATATGGTCAAAAGTCCAGCAAAAAAGAACTGGAATGTTTTAAAAAGCTTGTAGATTATTTTAAACCAGAAAAACATTATATTGTTCATCTGCCTTTTTTAAAAGATTTTGGAGGATCAAGTCTTACTTCTGAGGAACTTGAGATTCCTGAGGATGATTCTCCAGGGGTAATTCCTTCTACTTATGTTCCTTTTAGAAATAGTATTTTTTTAAGCATAGCTACTGCTTGGGCTGAAGTAATAGGAGCTAAGAAGATTTTTATCGGAGCAAATGAGGTTGATTTTTCAGGATATCCTGATTGTAGAGAAGAATTTATGAAAGCTTTTAATAAGGTTATTGAATTGGGAACCAGACCTGAAACCCAGATTGAAATAGAAACTCCACTTCTTAAACTTACTAAGAAAGAAATAGTAGAATTAGGAGTCAAGCTGGGGACCCCTTTTCACTTAACTTGGTCTTGTTATAGAGAAGGAGATGTAGCCTGCGGTAGATGTGCATCTTGTAAATTAAGATTAAAGGCTTTTGCAGACGCAGGAGTTCCTGATCCTATCCCTTATGAAAATCTTTAAATGTAAAAATTGTGGTTTTTGTTGCCAAGGAGAAAGCACTATAAGTTTATCACCGGAAGAGATTTCGCGAATTGCTAAATATTTAAATTTGTCTGAAGAGGAGTTTCAAAAACTTTATACTGTTAAAAAAGGAAAATATCGGATTGAAATGAAAACAAAGGATGGATACTGCATTTTTTTTGATAAAAAAACGAAAAAATGTAAAATTCATCCAGTAAAACCTGATAAGTGTAAGGAATGGCCTTTAATTCCAGCAGTTCTTAAAAATTTTGAAAATTTTAAAATTGTTCAGCAGTTCTGCGAGGGATTAAAAGAATTAACCTGGGATGATTTAAAAAATACTTTTTAATTAAGGGTTGAAATAAATAAAAAACATTTTAAAATGAAAATCATTAAAAATTAAAAGGAAACTCTAATGAAAGAGGAAAAGATAGCTTTTTATAAAAGTTTGGGTTTAAAGTTAACACCTCAGCGCTTAGCGATTCTGGAGTATTTAGAAGGGAATAAAAATCATCCATCTGCCGAGGATATTTATAAGGCTTTAAAGCCAAGATTTCCAAGTATGTCTTTTGCAACAGTGTATAATACTCTTGAGATTCTTGTAAAAAAAGGAGTAATAAAGGAATTAAATATAGAGAGTTCAAGAAAAAGATTTGATCCTTTTACCCATCCTCATCATCATTTCTTTTGTAAAAAATGTAAAAAAATTATAGATATAGAACCAAAGATAGATTTTTCTATTCCAGAAGAGTTGAAAGATTGTAAAATAGAGGATTTTCAAATTATATTTTATGGACTTTGCCCTGATTGTAAATCTTGACAAAAATTTAAATTATATTAATTTATATTCTGGAAAGGTAAATAGCGGGCCCGTAGCTCAGTTGGTTAGAGCCACCGGCTCATAACCGGAAGGTCCCAGGTTCGAGTCCTGGCGGGCCCATTAATTAATTTCTCTATGTCTTTATTAGTTAAAGATTTTTACAATTTTCTGGCAAATTTAGCTCCTATTCAGATTGCAGAACCTCAGGATAATAACGGACTTCAAATAGGTTCTTTTAATTCTCCTGTCTCTGGAATTCTTCTCACAATGGACATCACAAAAAAGGCTATTTCTTATGCACTTGAAAGAAACTTAAATCTTATAATAAGCCATCATCCTTTAATTTTTCATCCTCTTACGAATATTGTTAAAGAAACTCCTAAAGGTGAGCTGATTTATTTAATTATTCAACACAATTTAAATATTCTCTCCTGGCATACCCCTTTGGATAAAATTGAAGAGGGAGTTTCTGAAGCTTTTATAAGAGCTTTAGGCTTTAAAGGGAATGATTTTATTTTAAAAGAAGAAAAAAATGGTAAAATTTTTGGCTTGGGAAGGGTTGTATATTTGAGAAAATCTATTAAACTGCAAGATTTAGCAAATAAAGTTAAGGAGGTCGTTAATAGCTGGATTATGGTAGTAGGAGACCTGGATTCGTCTATTGACTCATTTGGGTTTTGTGGAGGATCAGGAGCTTTTCTAAAAGAGAGTCTAAAAAAACTTGGTGTTAATACTTTAATCACCTCAGATGTAAAATATCACTTAGCAAAAGATTCTTTAGAAGAAGGTTTTAATTTTATTATTTTGGATCACGGGGTTTCTGAAAGTTTTATTTTGCCTGTTCTTCAGGAAAAAATTCAGACTTTTTTAAACAATTTAAAAATAGAACTTCCTGTAGAAATTTATAAAGAACCCAGTCCTTATAAAATTTTTAAAAATTAAGGAGGGCTTTAAATGCAAGAAGCAATAATGAGGTTAATTGAATTACAAAAAATTGACTTAGAAATTCTTAAAATTGATAAAGCTATGAATGAAATTCCCCAGTCTCTTCAAAAAGCTCAGGAGAACAAAGAACAAATTACTAAAAAGCTGGAGGAACTTTCTTCTATTATAGAAGAAAAGAAAAAACAGAAAGATCTTTTTGAAGAAGAGTTAAAAGAAGAGTATCAAAAACTTAAAAGCACCCAGGCTCGTTTAATTCAGATTAGAGGAACCAGAGAATATCAGCTTCTTTTAAGAGAAATTGAAGAGATTAAAAAAGCTAACAAACAAAAAGAAGAAGAAATTTTGAAATTAATGGAGGAGATAGAAAATTTAGAAAAGGAAAAAGCTAATCTGGAAAATGAATTAACCAAGGCTGAAGAGGTATTTAAAGAGGAAAAGCAAAAGTTTGATGCTTTTTGTGAGGAACTTTCTAACAACAAAGCCGAGCTTCTCAAAAAAAGAGAAGATATTGCACAGAAGATTCCCTCTAATCTTTTAAGAAAATATGAAATTCTTAGGCAAAGAAAAGGAGGAATTGGTATTGCTCCTGTAATTAATTATGTGTGTGAAGGATGTCATATGTCCATTCCTCCTCAGCTTTATAATGAAATTCAGAAAGATAATCGTTATTATGAATGTCCTCACTGTAAGAGGCTTATTTTTTATAAAAAAATATACATGCCTGAAGAAGATCAGGAAAATGCCATATCTGATGAAAAGGCTTCCACTGCTTAAGGTAATTTAGAAAAGCATACCTTTAAATGAAGTATTTAAAACTGGCTTCAGATCTTTCTAATTTAAAAAACTTGGCTAAAAAAGTAGCTTTATATTTAAAAAAAGAAAAGGTCGGAGCTATTCCTACAGAAACCTTTTATGGTTTAGCAGCTGATCCTTTTTCAGAAAAAGCTTTAAAAAAATTAATTTCTCTAAAAAAAAGACCTCAACATAAACCTATTCTTTTATTAATATCCAGTCTGGACCAGCTTTCACTTATAGTAAAGGATATTCCACCTGTAGCAGAAAAACTTATAGAAAAATTTTGGCCTGGACCTTTAACCATAGTTTTTTCTGCAAAAGAAGGCTTATCCCCTATCCTTACAGCTGGAACAGATACTATAGGAGTAAGGTTTTCCTCTTCCCCTGTGGTAAAAAAGATTATAAAAGCTTTTGGAAAACCAATTACAGGAACAAGTGCCAATATAAGTAACAATCCTCCTTGCAGAAGTCCTGAAGAAGTAGTGCAACAATTACCAGAATTGGATTTTGTTCTGGATGCAGGTCCTCTTAAAAGTGATTTACCCTCTACAGTAGTTTCTGTAATAGACAATCAAATTTCATTAATACGCACAGGTGCAATTCCTTTTAAAGAAATTTTAAACATTTTTTTATAATGTTATAATACAACTGCCCTTTTATTCTTCCTCTCCTTCTTCACTTATTTCTATTTCAAGATAAGAATGTCCACAATCATAACACTTTACATCTAATATCCCTTCTAACATCGCTACATACAAAGTATCACATCCACATACTTTACAAATATCTCCTATATTTTCCTCTTTTATAGCTTCTAAAATCTCTTCTTTTACATCATCAGGTATATCAGGATCAAAAATAACCTTCACCCTTTCCTCCTAAACAAAATTTATATTAATCTTATCAAAAATTTCAATTTTGTAAAGCTATTTAAATAAATTTTTAAATAATTTTTGAAATAATTGTTTCCTTAAGAAATTCTTCTTTTTTTCCAGGATAATCAATCAAATAATGAGTTCCTCTGGACTCCAACCGTCTTTTAGCAGATTCTATTATTAACTCAGCTACAATAGTAATATTTTTTAATTCCATTACATCCAAATCTAAATAAATTCCCCTCCAGTTTTCTTCTATTTCTTTTTTTATAAACTCTATCCTATTTTTAGCAAACTCAAGCATTTTTAAACTTCTGACTATTCCAGCAAAATCCCACATAACTTTTCTCACAAGATCCCAATTATGGGAAATAAAAACCTTTTCTTCTTTTATCTCCTTAATTACCGGATCTTTTATCTTTGGTTCTTTAAAAGGTAAAGCTTTTAATTCATTCCACATTTCTTTTATTTTAAGACTTGCCTGATGAGCAAAGCATAAACCTTCTAAAAGCGAATTAGAAGCAAGCCTATTAGCACCATGTAATCCAGTGTAAGCACACTCTCCTATAGCAAACAAGTTAGGAATATCCGTCTGTCCCCATAAATTGGTATAAATTCCTCCACAAAGATAATGGGCTGCAGGCACTACAGGGATAGGTTGAGAAGTAATGTCTATTCCGTATTTTAAACAGGTTTCATAAATATAAGGAAATCTTTTTTTTATATAATCTGAAGGTAAATGGGTTATATCAAGATACACACATTCTGCTCCTGTTTTTTTGAGTTCCATATCTATCGCACGGGTTACAATATCTCTTGGAGCAAGCTCTTTTCTAACAGGATCGTATTTATGCATAAATCTTTTTCCCTCAGCATTAAGAAGGACTGCTCCCTCACCTCTTAAAGCCTCAGAAATTAAAAAATTTTTAGCCTTGGGATGATAAAGACAGGTAGGATGAAACTGAATGAATTCCATATTAGCAATCCTGCAACCTACCTGATAAGCCAATGCTATTCCGTCTCCTGTTGAGGTATCAGGATTACTTGTGTATAAGTAAACTTTACCTGCCCCTCCTGTGCATAAAACTATAATCTTAGCAAGAAACATAATAGGTTTAAGATGAATAAGATCAAGGGTAAGAGCACCTAAAATTTTGGAAATTTTTTCTGAATTATTGTCTTTTATAAGTTTAATTACAAAGTGATTTTCCAGAATTTTTATATTTTCTTCTTCCAAAACCCTTTCTATTAAAGTATTCTCTATGACTCTTCCAGTATAGTCTCCTACATGAAGAACTCTTCTTCTGGAATGTCCTCCTTCTAAGGTTAAGTGGAATTTTTGAGGATTTTCAGGATCTTTATCAAAATTTACTCCCCATTTTATAAGATCTTTTATCCTTTCAGGAGCAGTTTTTACAACCAGCTCCACTGTCTCTTTTTTACAAAGTCCATCTCCAGCAATAAGTGTATCTCTTATATGAAAGTCAAAACTATCATCCTCTCCCATTACACAGGCTATACCCCCCTGTGCCAGAGAAGTAGCAGTTTCAAAAATTCTTTTTTTAGCAAGGACGGTAATTTCTCCCAGATCTTTTAATTTTAAAGCTAAACTTAAACCTGCTATTCCTGAACCTATAATAAGTATGTCTGTTTTAACAATTTCCATAGCATTTTATTAAGGGGTAGTAATTATCGGTCTTCTCTGCAAAAAGTATTGAAGAAGTTCGGGTCCGCTTCTAAAAATTAATGGGGAGCGATAAGCTTCTCTCTCGCAAAATTTTACCTCTTTCTTTTTCTCTTTATCCTTAATAGAATCAAAAATAGCCACTGGCACAGGCTTAGCAGAATGAGTTCTTATAGAAATAGGTGTTAAGTGATCACAACAAACCAGTATTCTATATTTATCTGTTACCTCTATTATCCTTTCAAGTAAATATCTTACTATTCTTCTATCAAATTCATTTATGGCTTTTATTTTTAACTCTAAAGATCCTTCATGAGAGACTTCATCAGGTGCTTCTACATGTATAAGAACAAAATCATGTTCTTTTAAAGCCTCTACCGCTGCATCTACTTTTCCTTCATAATTTGTATCTAAATATCCAGTAGCTCCTGGAACTTCTATTACTTTCATTTTAGCAAGAGTAGCCAGCCCTTTAATCAAATCTACTGCAGAAATAACAGCTCCTTTAAGTTGCCATTTTTCTTCAAATGGTTCCAGCTCAGGTGTTCTTCCCTGCCCCCAGGGCCAGATAGCATTAGCAGGTGGTTTATTTTCCATTTTTCTTTTTTGATTTATAGGATGCTTTTCCAGAATTTCTATTGCTTTAATTATAAACTCTTTTAAATAAGGCTCTTCATCATAAGACTGAAAAGCAAACCATATACTTTTTCCCAAAAGATCATGAGGAGGATAAGTATGAAGCCCTCCTGATCCTCCTCTCCATATCAAAATATGCCTGTAACTTACACCGGGTATTATTTCTATCTTATCAGTGGCAGCATTTCTATTAATGGATTCTATAAGTTCTATAGCCTCCTCAGTAGAAATATGACCCGCTGAATAATCCTCCATAATAAGATCCTTTCCTTCAAATTTTAAAGTAACTAAATTGCATCTATAAGCTACATCTTCAGGTCTTAAAGTAATTCCACGACTCGCTGCTTCAATCGGACCTCTACCTGTGTATTTTTCCTCAGGAGGATAACCAAGAAGTCCCATAATAGCTACATCAGAACCAGGATGCATTCCAGGTGGAACAGTCTGGCAAATACCAATTTCTCCATAAGAAGCTATAAAGTCCATTCCGGGAGTAATAGCCACTTCTAAAGGAGTTTTTCCTTCAAGTTCTTTAATTGGAAAATCTCCCATTCCATCTCCAATAAGCATAATATACTTCATTCCCTCCTCTGGAGGAGGAAATTGAGGCTGAGAAACAAGCTCTTCACTTAATTCCTGCACACTTTTTTTCTTCCTTCTACCCATAAAACCTCCCCTATTTTAAAATCTTTGCTAAAAGAAATGCTAATTTAAAAAATAAAAAGAAAAATAAAGTTAACAAGACCTGAGAAAAAAAATCCGTAGGAACAAGTAATACTGCCATACTGTAAAAAAATACCAAAAAATAAACCCTTCGTTTTTTATAAAACTCTTCAGTAATCAAACCTTCCCGAATTAATAAAGCAAAAAACAAAGGAATTTGAAATATAAATACCGAAAAGAGTATTACTCTTAATATAAAAAATAAAAAATAATTTATCTTTAAGTTAGCTTCAAAATCTTTTCCAAAATATAAAAATATCTTTAGCAAAAAAGGAACAAAAAAGAAATAACCTACTACAATTCCTACTATTCCCAAACTTATAGATAAAACAAAAACTTTTTTAAAAAATTTTTTCTCAGGCTCGTAAAACTCAGAAGATATTGCTTTCCAGAGACGAACAAGCAAAAAAGGAAAAGTAATAATTAGAGCTAAGTAAAAAGATGCTCTTAACAAAACAAATAATGCTTCCTCAAGTGAAGTAAAAACAAGAGGCTCTCCTTTAAGGAGCTTAAAGTAAGGAAACATAAGATAGGGAAAAATATAAGGTAAAGAAAAAAAGATAATAAGCCAGAGAGAAAAAAAGAGAAAGCTATAAATAATAATCTCTTTTCTTATTCTGCCCAGAACATCTACAGCAAATATTTTAGGAAAATTTATTCTGCTCATCTGATTTTAAAGGATTTTCAATTATTTCAGTGGCTTCTTTTTTTAGCTTTTCTATTTCTTTTTTAGCTTCTTTTAAATCCTTTTCTACTTCGTCAATTTCAAGCTCTCTTTTTATTTCCTCTATACTTTTTTTAAGTTCTAAGGATAGTCTTGCCAGATACTTTCCCACCTCAGGAAGCTTTTCAGGACCAAGCACAATAAGTGCTACTACAAAAATTATTACAGCTTCTGAAAAACCAATGTTAAACATTTTCTTTACTCTTTATACTCCCTTGGTATGCTTTTTCCCAAACTACAAAAAAGTTCATAACTGATTGTTCCTGCAAGAGCTGCAAGTTCATCAGCAGGAACTTCCTCCTTTTCTCCTCCTAAAAGAAGAACTTCATCTCCAATTTGAGGGCTCTCTACATCTGTTAAATCTAAATACAAAGCCTTCATAGAGACTGTTCCTACTACAGGCACCCTTTTGCCTCTATAAAAAGCAAATCCTTTATTACTTAAAGATCTTAAATAACCATCTCCATAGCCTACTGGAATTAAACCCAGCACAGTATCTCTTTTTGCAATAAAATTAGGACCATAACCAGCGCATTCTCCTTTTTTTATTCTTTTTATCTCAACTATCCGGGATTTTAAACTCATAACTGGATAAAGCTTTATAACCTCTCTGGCTTTTTTGTGGGGATATCCTCCAAATAGGCTTATTCCTGGTCTTACTGGATCTCCTTTTTCAGGTAAAAATATTATACCACCTGAATTGGCAAAATGAATATATTTAGGAAATATTTTATTAAAATGGCAAATTTTTAAGGCTTTTTTTAGATTTTCTAACTGTTGCAAGGTTAATTCATGCTGTGGTTTTTCAGAGCAGGCAAGATGAGTCATAAGACCTGTGAGTTTTAAACCAGGCACACTTTTCAATACTTCAAATACTTTTTTCAGTTCTTCTAAAGATACACCAAATCGGTGCATTCCTGTATCTACTTTAAGATGAAATTCAAGCTCAAGTTCTTTTTTTAAGGAAAAATCCCTTAACCATTTCAAGGACCTTAAGCTTGCAACCACAGGAGTTATATTAAGAGAAACCATATACTCAAGCCAGTCTTTTTCAAATCCAGAAAGAAGAAGAATAGGTTCTTTGAAGCCTTCTTTTCTTAAAAGCTCAGCTTCTTCTGGTTCTGAAAGACCCCATCCCCAAATACCTTCTTCTCTAAGAACCCTGGCTACAGGTAAAAGTCCATGTCCATAGGCATCATTTTTTATTACAGGAAGTATTTTTGTGCCCCGAGGTAAAAAAGTTTTGAGAGCTCTTAAATTTTTTCGTAAATTTCGTAAATTTATCTCCAGTTTTTTGAACCAGATAATCTCTATATCCTCCCTTCCAGTGCATTA
>CAZQIW010000046.1:0-3156 GCA_964593845.1 uncultured Thermodesulfatator sp.
AAACCCATCCCTACATTTCTACAGGACTTAAAAAAAATAAATTTGGCATCCCAGAGGAACAAGTAATTGATGCTTATAAAAAAGCAAAGGAACATCCTTATTTAAACCCTATAGGGCTTGATGCTCACATTGGCTCTCAAATAACCTCTGTTTCACCTTTTAAAGATGCTCTTTATAGATTAAAAAAAGTCTGGGAAACTCTTATTAATCTTGGACTTGAGCTTAAGTATCTGGATATTGGAGGAGGACTGGGAATAGTTTATGAAAATGAAGAACCTCCTTTGCCGCAAGAATATGCAGAGGCTATAATTGAGGAGGCAAAGGATCTCAATGCCACCCTTATTTTAGAGCCTGGAAGAGTAATTGTAGGAAATGCAGGAATACTGGTTACCAGAGTGCTTTATATCAAGGAAAACATCGCTAAAAAGTTTGTTATTGTGGATGCTGGAATGAATGATCTTATTAGACCTGCTTTTTATCAGGCTTATCATAAGATTGTTCCAGTAGAGCAGAGGGATGAAGAAGGGGAAGTGGTGGATGTGGTAGGACCTATTTGTGAAAGCAGTGATTTCTTAGCAAGAGAAAGAAAACTTCCCAAGGTTAAAAGAGGGGATCTTCTTGCTGTAATGAGTGCAGGAGCTTATGGTTTTGTAATGAGCTCTAACTATAATTCCAGACCAAGAGCACCTGAAATTTTGGTGGATGAAGATAAATTTTACATAATAAGAAGAAGAGAAACCATAGAGGATCTCTTGGCACTTGAGAGCGTTCCAGCTCCTTATCTTTAACTTATGACTAATATCCCAGAAGAATTTCAATTAGATTTTTATGATTACGAGCTTCCAGAGGAGCTTATTGCTTACTGGCCTTCTAAAAAAAGATCTGAGTCAAAGCTCCTGGTTATAAACCGCCAGAATCAAAGCTTAACCTTTCATGAAAAATTTTCTGAAATAGAGCAATATTTTAAAAAAGGAGATTTACTTATTCTCAATAATACTAAGGTTTTCCCTGCAAGGCTAAAGGGGCATAAACCTACTGGGGGAGAAGTGGAGCTTTTATTGTTTAAAAAACCCAGTGGTTTAAAGTTTCAAACCTTTGCATTGATCAAAGGTAAAAGAATTAAAAAAGGCACTGAAATTCTAATTGGAGAAGAAATAAAGATTAAGGTTCTTGAGAAGCTTGAGGGAGGAAGGTTTTTTATAGAACTTGAAAGCCAAGGAAAACCCCTTGAAACTCTTATTTATCAATATGGCAGAGCTCCTCTTCCTCCTTATATAAAAAGAGAACCAGAGGTTATAGATTTAGAGAGGTATCAAACAGTTTTTGCAAAAAAAGAAGGAGCTATTGCAGCTCCTACTGCTGGGTTTCATTTTGATAAAGAGCTTTTGCAAATTTTAGAACAAAAAGGAGTAATCATCAGGTATATCACTTTGCATGTTGGATACGGAACTTTTGCTCCTATAAAGGTTAAAGACATAAGAAAACATCAGATTGAGCCAGAATATATAGAAGTTGAAGAAGAAACTACAGAAGACATAAAAAAAGCCCTGCGGGAGCACCGCAGGGTAATTGCTGTAGGAACCACAGTGGTTAGAACCCTTGAATTTATAGCTCAAAAAGGGTTAATTCCTTACAAAGGGCTTTGCGATCTTTACATTTATCCTGGTTTTAAGTTTCAGGTAATTTCAGCTATGATTACTAATTTTCATCTTCCCAAGTCTTCTCTTCTTCTTTTAGTGTGTGCCTTTGCAGGAAAAGAACTTATTTTTAAAGCTTATAAAGAGGCTATAAAAAAACGCTATCGCTTCTATTCTTATGGAGATGCCACTTTTATAATTTAGGCAATAATTTCCTAATTTTAATCGTGTTTATGCATCTTTTTTAAAACTTTATACACTGCGTGAACAGTTTCCTCTATTTCTTCTTCTCCATGGGCAAGAGACACAAACCAGGCTTCAAACTGGGAAGGTGGTAAATAAACTCCTCTTTCTAACATCTTTTGCCAGAAGGTGGCAAATTTTTCTGTATCAGAAGTAAGTGCTGTTTCAAAATTGATAACCTCTTTTTCTGTAAAGAATAAAGTAAGCATAGAGGCTACTCTGTGTAGCTGATAGGGTAGGTCAAGATCTTTTAACACCTCTTTTATTCCCTCTTCAAGTTTGGAGGCAAGGGCTTCAAGTTTTTCATAAGTGCCTGGTTTGGTTAATTCTTTTAAAGTGGCAAGTCCTGCTGCTACTGCAATGGGGTTACCTGATAAAGTGCCTGCCTGATAAACAGGACCTTCTGGAGCTACCATATCCATAATCTCAGCCTTTCCTCCATAGGCTCCTACAGGCAGACCTCCTCCTGTAATCTTTCCAAGACAGGTTAAATCAGGGGTTACACCAAATAGCCCTTGTGCACCAGAAAGCCCAAGCCTAAAACCTGTAATTACTTCATCAAAAATAAGAAGTGCTCCGTATTCTTGAGTTATATGCCTTAAAAATTGTAAAAAGTTTTCCTTAGGAGGGATGACTCCCATGTTAGCAGGAACTGGCTCAACTATTACTGCTGCGATTTCTTCTCCATGTCTTTCAAAAGCCTCTTTTACTTTTTCAAAATCATTAAAAGGAAGATTTAGAGTATGGGCTGTAAGCTCCTCTGGAATACCAGGACTTGCAGGAATTCCAAATGTGGCAAGCCCTGATCCAGCTTTTACTAAAAGAGAATCCACATGCCCGTGATAGCAGCCCTCAAATTTTATAATCTTTTTTCTTTTAGTATAGGCTCTTGCAAGCCTTATAGCACTCATAGTGGCTTCTGTTCCAGAGTTAACAAGACGCACTTTTTCTATAGAAGGAATGCAGCTCTTTATAAGCTCAGCTAATTCCACTTCCTGCCAGGTTGGAGCACCAAAACTTGTTCCTCTCTTTGCAGCAAAATAAACATTAGCAATCACTTCTGGATGAGCATGCCCAAGAATAAGTGGGCCCCAGGAGCATACATAATCTATGTATCTGTTTCCATCAGCATCTATTAAATAAGCTCCTTCTCCTCTTTCAAAAAATACAGGATCAGATTTAACAGCTTTACAGGCTCTAACAGGACTGTTCACCCCTCCTGGTATAACCTTTATAGCCCTCTCATAATAAGCCTTAGATTTTATTCTCATTTTTT
>CAZQIW010000046.1:3256-11532 GCA_964593845.1 uncultured Thermodesulfatator sp.
AGATTTACTGCACTTTCCAGATTTTCTCCCCAGGTTAAGGCACCATGCTCACTTAAAACAACTACCTTTGACTTCAGAGCAGCCTCTGAAGCACACTTCCACAGCTCCTCAGATCCAGGCGGAAAAAAAGGTATAACCTTTAATTCTCCTAAAATAATCTCAGCTTCTTTAAGCCTGAATTTTTTAAAATCAAATCCTGCAAGATTTAGAGCAAGAACATAGGCTGGATGGGTATGCACTATGGCTTTAGCTAAAGGATTTTTTAAATAAATCTGATAATGCATGCCCCACTCTGAAGAGGGCTTTCCTTTTATAAACTCACCCTTCCAGTTTACAAAGCAAAGATCTTTGGGTTGAAGAAGCTCTTTTATCTTTCCAGAAGGAGTAATCCAGAAACCATGCTCTTCTCTTATAGAAAGATTGCCTTCTGAGCCTGTTATTAACCCCTTTTCTGCTAAATACTTAGTATAAAAACAAAGCTCTTTAAGGCTTTCCATTTAGACTTTTACGCTCTTTACAAGTTCTATGTTCTCTAAAGCCCACTCTACAGTTCTTTTTAACCCCTCTTTAATATCTACCTCAGGCTGCCAGCCTAAAATTTTTTTAGCCTTTTCAATTTCAGCCCAGGTTACTTTAACATCAGCCTTATGAAAAGGATAATACTCCTTTTTCGCCTTTTTTCCAAGAAGCTCTTCTAAAATTTCAATTATCTGATTGATGGAAATAGGATTTCTTCCTCCACCCAGATTGATAATTTCATAGCCGAGTGGTTTTAAGGCAAGGATAGTTCCCTTAGCAATGTCATCTATATAGGTAAAGTCCCTTGCCTGGGTTCCATCTCCAAAAATCTTAATAGGAGTTCCCTCGTAAATCCATTTAATAAATCTAAAAATACTCATATCTGGTCTTCCAGCAGGTCCATAAACCGTAAAATATCTTACAACTGTAATGTCAAGTCCATAAAGGTGATGATAGGTATAAGCCATAAGCTCTGCCCCTTTTTTAGTGGCAGCATAGGGAGAAAGGGGGGTATCCACTTTTAAATCTTCGTGAAAAGGAGGCTTCCTTCCTGCATAAACTGAAGAAGTAGAGGCAAGAACCATTTTTTTTATTCCAAAATCTTTCATAAGCTCAAGTAAATTGAGAGTAGCAGTGATATTGCTCTCTACATAAACCCAGGGATTCTCAAGACTTGTTCTTACTCCTGCCCTTGCAGCAAGATGAATTATGGCTTCTATAGGGTAGGTTTCAAAAAGGGATTTGACCTCCTTAAAATTAGCAAGCTCAAGCTGATGAAATTTAAAATTCTTACATTTTTTTAACTGAGAGAGCCTCCACTCTTTGAGTTTAGTATCGTATGCATTATTTAGATTATCCACCCCAAGAACAAATTTTCCTTCTTTTAAAAGAAACTCACTAACCCTCCAGCCTATAAAACCCGCTGCACCTGTAACTAAGTAATATTTCATTTAGTCCTACCTCCTTTTAAAATATAATTTTTTGTTATATAATCCGAGAGTTTGAAACTTAAATTTGCCTCATCTTCCATAGCTTGCTGTATCTTAGTGAGTTTTTCATGTCCTAAAAATTCAGAAAGCTCAGGACAAAAGAAATTTCTGCAAAAAATAGGGGTTAAAATAAGATTGCATCCTTTTTCCCCAAGAAATAAGCAGTCTTCTTCTCTTTCCAGATTGAACTCTATTTTTGTGTTGCTATCTTCTGCTAACATTAGATTTATCAAAAATTCTGCAGGACTAAGCACCCACTCAAGCCCTGCCTGACAACACTTTACTCCTCTTCTTGCACAGCTTGCACAAAAAGAAAAAGAACCAGTTTCTATAAAAGCCTGTCTTGTTTTTTCTATAGCTTTTTTGAGAAAAGGAAGTTTTTCTGTAATATTTTTATCCTGCCAGAGTTTTTCTCTTAATTCTTCCTTGTAAATTTTTTCCCAACCTTTAAAATACTTAAGACTCTCTTTTTCCATTTAAAACTCAGAACTGCAGGGTCTTTCCACTTATTTCATTAAGCACCATACCTGTTAAAATTTTAGGATAAAAATAAGTGCATTTGTGAGGCATCCTCTTTTGAGCCTGAGCCACTTTTTTTAGCACAAGTGGAGAAAGACGAGGAAATATTATACCAATAGCTCCCTTCTTAGCCTTATCAATTACTAACTCAGCCTCACTTAAAAATTCAACTTTACCCTTTTCCTTAAAGGCTTCTTCTTTTTCTTCTGTTATGTCTTCAAAAACCTGCAAAAAATTGTAAAGAGTTATTTCTGAAAGAACAGGCTCCTTTTCTTTAATTTTTTCAAAAACTTCAGGCTTTAGACGAAAAAAATAAGCCTTTTCCTGAGTTACAATTATCCATTCACAAGAGCTATTTTTAAAAAAATTTTCTAACTCAAACGGTTTTTTTATTTCTATTTCCTTTAGCTCTGAGGCAAAATTTTTTAATTTTCTTAAGATTTCCTCAAAATTTTCTAAGTAATATAGCCTATGGGTAGGAAGCATAAGAAGATTTTTATCCTCAATAGGACAGAGATACATGGCAATATAATTGTAATCTTTAAGCTCATCCTTTCCATAAAGGCTTTCCATGTATTCCTTATACTTTAAGCCTGTGGTGTATCTGTGATGCCCATCAGCAATATAAATCTTTTTGTTCTTTAAAAAATCGCTAATTTTTTTAATAATGTTTTTATCAGTTATTTTAAAAAGAGAGTGTTTTTCTTTATTAAAGCTCACTTCATAAAGAAGCTCTTTTTTATTTTCAAGACCTTCAAAAAGGTATAATTCTGGATCTTCGTAAAGGGCAAAAATCTGACTGAATTGAAAACCTGTGGTTTTAAAAAGCTCAAACCGATCCTCTGTAACCTTAGGATAAACCTTTTCATGAGGAAGAACTTTTCCTTCTTCAAAAGGACTCAGCTTCACAAGATTAATAAATCCCTTTCTGAGATAGGTTTTTCCCTGATAGCTGAATTGTAATTCGTAAAGATAAATAGCAGGAGAGTCTTTTTTTACTAAAATCTCTTCCTTTATCCAGGAGTGAAGTAATTCCTTTGCCTTTTCATAGCTTTCTGGCAATTCCAAATGGAAAATATTATAAGGACTCTTTTCTTTAAAATACTTAATTTCCTTTTCAGAGACTACATCATAGGGAGGAGCAATAACATCTTCTATAGAAATTTTATCAGGATTATATCTCCAGGCTGAAAAAGGAAGAATTTGCGGCATTTCTCACCTCTTTTTCAAAAATTTCCTAAAAAAATTTTCCTAAAGTCTAACAAATAATTAAGGTTTATCAAGGGTGAATTTGTGATATACTGAGTTATATGAAGTTGGAAGAAATAAAAAGAGGGGTTGTAAATTTTGTTTTAGAAAAAGAAAAACCTGAAGGAGGGTTTGGGGCAACTTCACTCCTTCCTCCTACTATAGAAGACACTTATTTTGCAGTAAAAATTCTCTTTCTTTTAGGAATAGAAGTAAAAAAAGAAAAGCATATAAAGTTTTTACTCTCTCAAGACATTGAAAAACTTACTTTTGAACCTGCTTCAAAACTTCTTGAACTATTAGAATTGTTTAATAGTTTGACCCTTTTGCCTAAGGGCTCTTTAGATGCTTTATTAAAAAGAGCATATTTTAAGCTAAAAAGCCTTTGTTTAAGGCTAAGTGATCTTTTTTGGTTGTTTGAAATATTTAAAGCAAGAAAAGATCCCTTAGGGAAAAGTATCGTAAGAGAAAGAACTTTGAAATTGTTAAATTCTACAAAAAGTCTTACATTAAAAGATTGTTTTTATGGGTATAAAATATTAAGAGAATTTTTTCCCAGAAAGTGGCTTACTTACATACTTGAAGCCCAAAATCCTGATGGAGGTTTTGGTTTTTTTAAAGGCACTACTTCTTATATGGAAAATTCTTTTTTTGCTTATTTTGTTTTAAAAGGCTTTAATCTAAAACCTAAATCTTTCCAAAAGTTGATAGAATTCGTAACACTATGCAAAAATAAAGACGGAGGGTTTGGAAGAAATCCTCAGGGGATTTCGTTTTTATCTACTACTTACTATGCCTGTTGGATTCTTAAGTATGCCTAAGAAATGAAATGGTTTTGTCCTTTTTGCTGGAAAGAAATAAAAGAAACAGACGAAGTGTGTCCTTTTTGTAAAAAAAATCTTAAAGAATTCCACAAGCTTCCTTTTGAAAAAAAGCTTATTTTGTCTCTTAAAAATCCAGTCCTTCAAAATCGGATGTTTGTAATTCAGATCTTAGGTCGGATAAAGAGTAAAGAAGCTGTAGAACCTCTTTGTAAGCACCTAAAGCAAAAGCTTGACACTTATGAAACTATAGAGACTTTAAAATCTCTCTACCACATAGGTACTGCTGAGGCTATTGACTGTATAAAGAATTTTTTAAAAACTTGTAATAACAAGTTAATCCTAAATTTTGCAAAAAAATATTTTCATTGGTATGAGACTTAAAAAAAAGCTCGGACAGCACCTTTTAATAGCTCCTGGAGTGTTGAAAAAGTTAACTGAACTAATGCAGGTAAAACCAGGAGAAGTAGTAGTTGAAATAGGTCCTGGCACAGGAAATCTTACTAAAGAGCTTTTAAAAACTCCTTTAAAAAAGCTTTATTTAATTGAAATTGATCCAGAAATGATAAAAAAACTAAGAGAACATCTTGAGGATGAAAGGGTGGAAATTATTCAAGCTGATGCCTCAGAGTTTGATTTTTCATTGCTTAAAGAAAAAGAGCTAAAAGTGGTGGGAAATCTTCCCTATAATGTAGCAAGTCTTATTATAGAAAATACCGTATTGTTTAAGGATTTTATCCCTTCAGCTTTTTACATGGTGCAAAAAGAAGTGGCAGAGAGGTTAATAGAGGAAAATTCCTGGCTTTCTGTGTTTCTAAGGACTTTTTATAAAGTGCATTATCTCATGAGTATTCCAGCAAGATTTTTTTTCCCTCCTCCTAAGGTCCAATCAGCCTTTATCAGGCTTGAAAGGATTGAAGCCCTAAGTAATATAAATTTAAAAAAATATAAAAACTTCTTAACCAGAATTTTTTCCCAAAAAAGAAAGATGTTAAAGCACAAGATAGAGCCTGAATTTTTAGAAAAAGCAGGAGTTTTACCCACAAAAAGAGTAGAAGAATTGGAGCTTAAAGACTTTCTGGCTTTATACTTTTCTTCTCAAGAATCAATGTAAATCTTACTTTTTTAACTTTTCTTGCTTTTCTTAATTTTCTTAATTTTCTTAATTTTCTTAATCTTCTTAACCTTTTTATTCTTCTTAACCTTCTTAATCTTCTTAAATATCTTCTTCTTGCTTTTATTTTTCTGATTGCTCTTAGATGTTGTCTATAAGTTCTTGAAAAATAATGGGTGCCATCCCCTTTGGCTACAAAATAAAGATAAGATACCTTTGCAGGAAAAAGAACAGCTTTTATACTGGTTTCTCCAGGATTGCAGATAGGAGTAGGGGGAAGCCCTTTATTTAAATAAGTATTATAAGGACTTTCCACAGAGTAATAGTCTTTATAAGTAAGGGGTCTAAACTTTTTTAAGGCATAATTTATAGTGGGATCAGCCTGAAGAGGCATCCCTCTTTTTAATCTGTTTAAATACACAGCAGCAATAATAGGCTTTTCCCTATCAAAAAGAGCCTCTTTTTCTACAATAGAAGCAAGGGTAATTACTTCTTTTAAGGATTTTTTCTTTTCTTCTGCAATTTTTTCATACTTTTCCCAGTGTTTCCAGAAATTTTCTACCATAGTTTTAATAACCACTCCAGGATGGGTATCTTTGGGAAAATAATAAGTATCAGGGAAAAGATAACCCTCCAGTGTAGGACCAGGAAGACCAAATTTTTGAGCTACTTCTGAACTTGTGGCAAGTCTTATAAATTCGTCTTTTTTACAAATTTCTTTCTCCTCCAAAATTTCTGCAATCTGCCAGATGGTTAATCCTTCTGGAATTACTACTTTTCTGTTTAATACTTTTCCTTTTACCAGCATGGAGAGAATTTCTTGAGGGCTTTGATGAAGATAAAATCCATATTCTCCAGCTTTAATCTTGTGGTATGCTCCTTGCCTTATAGCTTCTATAGTAAAAACTAAAGCACTTTTTATAACTCCCTTTTCTTTTAATTTTTTTGCTACTTGCCAGATATTCTTTCCTTTTTCTATCTCTACTACTGTAAATTTATTAGTTGGAGAAGTAGAAACAGGTTGCAGTGCATCAAGATAAGAACCAAGGAGAAAAAGGATTACCGCCAGTCCTCCAAACACTCCTGAAAATATTTTTTTTTCTATCTCCTCTCTTGAGAACTTCATTTTTAATGGTATCCTTTATAAATACCTAAAAGGGGGTTAACATGATTACAGAAGAAGTTTTAAAAGCTTTAGAAAAGGAAGCCATAGAAAATCCTCATTCGCCGTTTGCGCAACATAAGTTAGCTATAGCTTACTTTAATTTAGGAAAATTGCAAGAGGCAAAGGAAGCCTTTAAGAAAGTGCTCAAGCTTGATCCTTTCCATTTTGAAGCTATGGTAAACCTTGGAATTGTTTTAGCTCAGGAAGGAGAGCTGGAAGAGGCAAAAAAAGCCTTTACCTTTACCTTAAAATTTTATCCCAGGTCTGTTGAAGCCTGGACAAATTTAGGACTGATTGAATTTCAACTGGGGAACCTGGAAGAGGCTGAAAAATGTTATAGAAAAGCTATAGAATTAAAAGAGGATTTTCCTTCAGCTTGGGTAAATCTTTCCACAGTATTAATTGAAAAAGGATCATATCAAGAAGCTATTTCAGTTTTAGAAAAAGCTAAAAGTTTAGCTCCTCAAATGGCTACTATTTATAACAATCTTGCGGTAGCCTATTATTACTTAGGAGACAAGGAAAAAGCTAAGGAAAATCTGAATCAGGCTAAAAACTTGGGATATCCTGTAAATCCTGAGTTTGAGAGGTTGGTTTATGAAGGAGTCTAAAATACCTACCTGTCCTTTTTGTGGAAGACCAATAGCTAAACCCACTTATTTACCTATAGGTTTTTCAGATCTTGAAGCTGGGATTTGTGAGTGTGGAAGTGTGTATGTGTGTGATGTAACAGGGCATAATAGAGGAGCAGCTTTTGTAGAGGCACTTTTAATTGCCTGTGCAGGAGACTGGGATCTTGCCTGGGATCTAAGCCCTGATGAAGACTATAAAGAAATCTGGGTAGAAAATTATGATCTGGAAAGCCATTCTATTTTACCCATGCCTCCCTATGGCAGAAAAAGGTTGAGCAGTGCACTCTGTTTTTTAAGATTATCTGATGAAATAAGGGAGGCTAAAAAGGATAAATTGCAAAAGTTGCTTCAAAAAGAAAAAGAGATTTCAGATCTTCCCAAGGTTGAAAAAAGAAAGCTTTCAAAAAAAGAGATAGAAGAGCTGATAAAAAAAGGAGATATTACTCTTCTTTCAGCCTATGTTTTAGCAGAACCTCTTAATCTAAATGCTCTTCAAAAATTTTTGTATCATCCAGATCCTGTATTCAGAAAAAAAGTAATTGTGGCAACAGGAGAAGTAGCTTTAAAGCTTGTAAAGGTATATCCTGAAAAAGTGCTTGATTTTATAAAAAGATTACTTTATGCAGCTGCTGATTCTGCTGCCTCAGCCTGGGGAGCATTGGAGGCTGTTGGAGAAATTATTAGAAACACAGAAGATAGGTATTCCATTTTTATGAGAAATTTATTAGCTTTTATGAAACTTCCAGAATATCGTCCTTATCTTTTATATGCCTTTTACAGAATCTCAGAAAAAAATCCACAGGTTTTAAAACAGCATAGTTATTTAACTCTTTTAAACTATATAGAAAATTCCTCTCCTGAAATTCAGGGTTTAATACTTCTTATATTTCGTAATTTAAATGCCTCTGAAATAAAAAGTTACTTTGACAAAATAGATGGTTTAGCCAGTTTTAAGCTTTTTAACTATGAAACTTTTGAATTTGAGGAAGTAAAATTATCTGAACTTATGGAAAAGTTCTAAAAGGTGGTTTAATACAGAAGTCATGGCTTTTTTTAATCGTGAGGAAGACATAAGGCAGATGAAGGCGGTGTTATCTGGGGAACCGAATTTGGTGTATTTTGTCTATGGACCGATAAATAGTGGTAAAACAGCGTTATTAATGAAAGTATTTGAGGGGCTTCCTGAGGAGTATGTGGTGTTTTATATAAATTTCAGGGGGCTTGATGTAGAAAGAGTTGAAGATTTAATGAGAGTTTTGTTTGATGTAG
>CAZQIW010000047.1:0-3059 GCA_964593845.1 uncultured Thermodesulfatator sp.
GAGCCCTCATCGCCCCCATTTTTTCAAAGAGCTATATAAAAATTAAATCTTTTTTTAAATTTTTCAACTATAAAATTTAATGCTAAAGTTATTTAAAATTTTAGTTTTTTATCAAATTTGTAGCAAGTTTTTAATCAGTAAATAGATAGAGAGCAACCCAAAATTAAAACCATAATCCTGGCAGATGGTTCTGGAACAAGGTTTTATTCAGTTACTTTAGCAGTTAACAAACATTTTCCATAAAAACTTGACAAACTTTTAAAAGATTATATATTTTTAAAAAATTTTTAAATAAGTGGAGGTTTCAATGGCAAGGCACAAGAAAAGGGAAAGGGAAAGGGAGATTGAAAGAAGAAGGAGAAGAAGAGCTAAATTAGCCAAGCTCCGTGCTAAAGGACTTTTTCCAAGACCTGAAGGGTATGATCCAAGAGTGTATTCCTATGTAGCTTATGCAGTAGCTAAGGGTATAATGAGTTTAGATGAGGCTTTAGCAAGGTTAGAAAAGGCAAAAATCTCTTAAATTAATAAAAATTTGCTAATTACTTAAAGAACCCTTAATCTTTTTGGATTAAGGGTTCTTTTTTTATTTTTTGTTTTTATTTTTTAATTATTATGAAAGAAATTCCTCAAGACAAAATCAGAAATTTTAGTATCATTGCCCATATTGATCACGGAAAATCCACACTGGCAGATCGTCTGCTTGAGATTACAGGAGCAGTTTCTGCCAGAGAGATGAGGGAACAGTATTTAGATAAACTGGATCTGGAAAGAGAAAGAGGGATTACTATCAAAGCTCAGGCTGTTAGACTTTACTATCAAAGAGAAAATGGAGAAGTTTATCAATTAAATCTTATAGATACTCCGGGACATGTAGATTTTACCTATGAAGTTTCCCGTGCACTTGCTGCCTGTGAAGGGGCACTTCTTGTGGTTGATGCCTCTCAGGGAGTAGAAGCTCAAACCCTTGCAAATGTTTATTTAGCTATAGATAACAATCTGGAAATCGTTCCTGTTATCAATAAAATAGACTTACCTCAGGCTGATATTGAAAAAACAAAAAAGGAGATAGAAGAAATTATCGGGCTTCCTGCAGATGATGCACTTTTAGTAAGTGCCAAACTTGGGACAGGAATAAAAGATGTTTTAGAGGCTATTGTAGAAAGGATACCTCCTCCCAGAGGGGAAAGAGAAAAACCTTTAAGAGCTTTGGTTTTTGATTCGTGGTATGATCCTTATTTAGGAGTAGTGGTTTTGTTAAGAGTTGTGGATGGAAGAATATACCCTGGACAAAAAATAAAATTCCTTTCCACAGGAAAGGTTTATGAAGTTACTAAGGTTGGAGTTTTTGCACCAGAAGCAACTTCTATAGATATGCTTTCTGCAGGAGAGGTTGGTTTTATAGCAGCTGGAATTAAAGAGGTAAGAGAAGCCAAGATAGGAGATACTATTACTGAAGCTAATGCTCAGGTAGAACCCTTACCAGGTTTTAAAGAAAGAAAACCTGTTGTTTTTGCAGGTATTTTTCCTGTAAATAGTGATGATTTTGAGGATCTTAAAGATGCTATAGAAAAACTCTGGCTGAATGATCCTGCTTTTTCTTATGAAATGGAAACTTCAGCAGCTTTGGGATTTGGTTTTAGATGTGGTTTTCAGGGACTTCTTCATATGGAAATTGTTCAGGAAAGACTGGAGAGAGAGTTTAAACTGGATTTAATTTCCACAGCACCATCTGTTAAATATAAAATTAAGTTAAGAAATGGAAAAGAAATAGAGGTAGAAAATCCCGCAGACTGGCCAGATCCTGGACTTATTGAAGAAGTTTTGGAGCCTTATATTCAAGCAGAAATTTATACTCCTAAAGAATATCTTGGAGCATTAATTAAGCTTTGTGAGGAAAAAAGAGGAATTCAAAAAGAGCTTAAATTTTTAACACCTGAAAGATGTATTTTAGTTTATGAGCTTCCTTTCAGTGAAGTAGTGCTTGATTTTTATGATAAACTTAAGAGTTATTCCAGAGGATATGCCTCTCTTGATTATCAGTTTATAGGCTATAGACCTGGAGACCTGGTAAAAATGGATATTTTAATAAATAAACAACCTGTAGATGCTCTTTCTTTAATTGTTCATAGAGAAAAAGCTTATTATAGAGGAAGAGAACTTGTGGCGAAATTAAAAGAAGTTATTCCAAGGCAGCTTTTTGAGGTAGTAATCCAGGCTGCTATAGGAAGTAAAATAATAGCAAGAGAAAGAATTGCCCCCTTAAGAAAAGATGTTCTTGCAAAATGTTATGGCGGAGATGTAACCAGAAAAAAGAAACTCTTAGAAAAACAGAAAGAAGGTAAAAAAAGACTTAAAGCTATAGGGCATGTAGAAATTCCCCAGGAAGCCTTTTTAGCAGTTTTAAAAATATAAATTTTTAAATTTTTAAAATATAAAAAATGGAGGAGATAAAATGGAACAACCTAAGAACAAAGCTTTAGAATGGATTAAAAGCCTTTTAGTTGCTTTAATTTTGGCTTTATTTATTCGGACTTTTATTGTTCAGGCTTATAAAATTCCCTCAGGCTCTATGATTCCTACCTTACTTGTAGGAGATTATATTTTAGTAAATAAATTGGCTTACGGCATTAAAAATCCTTTTAAAGACGATTTCTTATATTTTAGGCGTCTTCCTAAAAGACAAGAAGTAGTAGTATTTACTTACCCTTTAAATAAAAAATTAGATTTTATAAAACGAGTAATAGGACTTCCTGGAGATACAGTTGAAATTGTAAATAAAAAAGTTTATGTAAATGGAAAACCCCTAAAGGAACCTTATGTAAAATTTTCAGATCCTCATATTTATCCCACTGCAAGGGATAATTTCGGACCAGTAAAAGTGCCTCCAGGATACTTATTTGTTTTAGGGGACAATAGAGATGAAAGTTATGATAGCAGATTTTGGGGATTTGTGCCTATAAAATACTTAAAGGGAAAAGCAATGATAATTTATTTTTCCTGGGATTCAAAGCATTTCAGAATACGATTTAACCGTATTGGAAGATTAATTCATTAAAAAC
>CAZQIW010000047.1:3159-11489 GCA_964593845.1 uncultured Thermodesulfatator sp.
ATTAATTCATTAAAAACTAAAAATATTTTTTATTTAGCAATCATAGCTCTCATTAAGTCTGCGGTATTTTCAGCGTGATGAGAGATTTTCAGGATTAAATCCACTAATTTTAAGGTATAAAAAAGAGCCAAAGGATCTTCCAAAGTATTAAAAATATCTTTTTTTACATAGTTTCCGTATTCTTCAGCTAAATACTGAGCATATCTAATTTTTCTGATTAGCTCTTTTGCCTCATTTCTGCTTTCTTCATTTTTATTAATTAAAAAGTCTGCAGAAAATACTATCATGTCCTCCAGATATTTTAATGGTTCTATACTTTTTACCAGAAGATCATCTATTTTTTGAAATAAGTTTTCTGGTAATTCTATGTTCTTAAAAGATAACCAATTAAGAATTTCCTCTGCTACATCAGCTATAGCATCCTGTTCTTTTAAATACAGGAACAACTCAAATTTTTCTACAGGAAGGATTATGCCTTTAGGAAGATGTCCTCTAATATTTTGCTTTAATTTATCTGCTTCTTTTTCTATTTCAAAAATGTGTTTAGCGATCTCTTCTAAACGAGAAAGATTTTTGTTATAATAGGCTTCCAGAGATAAAGAAAGCCTTTCTACACATTCAAGGACTAAATGAGCATGTTTTTTAAAAAAATCAAATACAGGAATGTCTTTAAGAACAGTTTCTTTTAATACCTTAAATTTTTCCAGACCTTCTTTTTCAAGTTTTATTATCTTGCCTTCGGCTGTAAAAATTACACCTTCAGCAATATTGGTAGCCAGATCGGCAATTCTCTCAAGATTCTGAATGACTATAATATAATCCACACCGCTTTCAATTAAATTTGTATCTCTTTTCATTTGTTGTTTTACTTCTTCAATTAAATCATTTTGGAGTTTATCTACCACACTATCATATTCAATTACTGCCCGGGCTTTTTCTGTGCTTTCTGTAACAAAGGCATTAATAGCTGAATGAAGCATATAAAGTGCTTCATTAGCCATTTTATTTATTTCAACCTTACATTTTTGAATAATAAGATGATCCTTATGTTTAGCAAGATTAGCTACTCTAAAAGCTATATTTACACCCTGATCAGCTGTTCTTTCTAAATTTCTTGCTATATCTATTGCAGTAATTACAAATCTTAAATCCTTAGCTACAGGCTGCTGTAATGCTATAATTTCAAGAGCAGTTTGAGAGACCATATGTTCATAGTAGTCAATCTGATCATCAGCTTCAATAACTTTTCTGGCTAACTCAGGGTCTA
This sequence comes from uncultured Thermodesulfatator sp., assembly GCA_964593845.1. Classification (GTDB taxonomy): domain Bacteria; phylum Desulfobacterota; class Thermodesulfobacteria; order Thermodesulfobacteriales; family Thermodesulfobacteriaceae; genus Thermodesulfobacterium. The sequence goes on from CAZQIW010000047.1 coordinate 4,427, forward strand.
ATTTTTCCATAGCAAGGATAACCTCATGCACCAGCTCATCTACATTTTTTGCCATATCAATAATAAGGTTTTTAAGAATTTGTAACTCCTTTTCTAACATTAAACGAGTCATTTAACCCTCCGTTTCTTTTTATATTCTTTAGTTTAAAAATTATAAAATATTTTATTAAAGAAGTCAAAACTAATTTAAAGATTTTAACACTTTTTCAGGATCTTTAATATTAAAAGCTTTAAAACCTAATTTTCTTAGTTTAAGAACAAATAAGTAACTCACCCGGGGAGAGGCACTCAAAAGAAATAGAGTTTTAGCTTTATAAGGTCTAAAAGTTTTTATGAACTTTCTTTTAGAAGCACTTAAAAGGGTAGGGGAGATAAGAACAAATTCCTCAGGAAACTCCACGGGTTTTTCTTCACTTATACAATAAATAGCCCGCTCTTCTGGCTCGGTAGATTCTATAAATTTAAAAAATTCTTCTGAACTTACTTCCAGATTTCTATCTTCAATTTTATTCAACAGATCTATTCTTTTACATCTACTGCAAATTTTATCTGCAGAGCTTGTAATTTCTCCACACTTAATACAATTACTTACAGGTAAAGAAAGTTCTTCTTTATAGTCCGGATGAGTTTTTATAAGAGGAATTAGTTTTTTATAAAACACAGAAAGAAGCTGATATTTTATCTGTCTGTTTTCTTTTTCCAGCTCTTCAAGGAGCTTTTTCTTTTTTTTACTCGGAGTAATTTCTCCATGAGGACAGTTAACTTCTTCTACAGGTAAGTTATTTAAAACTACATAATAAAAAATTTCTTTTTCAGGGGTAGTATAAAAGGGTTTAATCTTTCTTGCCTGACCTGGATAAAGGGGTTTTAATACGGGTTCTAACTTTATTATACTTGAAAAATCTCCCTGAAAAAATAGATTTAACATAGTAGAAACTGTATCATCCAGATGATGCCCAGTTGCAATAACATTTATTCCTAATTCTTTAGCAATTTTAGAAAAAAGATAACGCTTTATGGTTCCGCATACAGAGCAGATTTTATCTTTAAAATGCGTAAAAATAAAATCATCTATTCTGTAACCTTCTTTTTCTGGGAGATTATACACATAAAGGGGAACATTTAATTTTTCACACAACTTTCTAACAGTCTCTTCAGCTATTTCAGAATAATACCTTATTCCTAAGTTTATATGCACAGCCTGAATCGCCATTTCAGGAAAAATTTTTTTCAATACACAAAGTAATGCTGCACTATCTTTACCACCAGAGAGAAAAACTCCAATTTTATCGTGGGCTCTTAACATTTTATAAGTTTCTATAGCTTTTTTGACCCTGTTTTCAAAAAAAGTATTATAGCAGTTTTTACAGACTTTTATTTTTTGAGAAGGAATTTCAATTACTGCATTTTCTTTTTTGCAAAGCTTACAAGGGAAAGGAAATGGTTTGATTTCAAGTTCAAAGGTTTCTATTTCACTTTTGTAATATTTCATAACGATTCAATTTTATATTTTAATGCAAAACTTTGTTGTGAAAAGAGAAACTTTATGTTAATATTTTATATTAAATAAATCTAAAAATAAACCAATGAATAAACAATTTTTAAAAATTGTAAACATAATAACTTTATTAATTTTAGTAATTTTACTAAACGGTTGCGCTACCAAACCTGGTCCTAATTTAGCTTCTAAAGCTACTTTGATACATCCTCAAATTACTACTAAAGATGAAGTGTTGAAATTTCTTGGTCCACCAGGTCAGATTTTTACTTCTTCTGATGGAAAAGAGGAATGGTACTATTATTACAAAATAAAAAGTTTCTGGGCTAAAGTTCCAATAGTAAAAAATTACTGCGGGAAGAATTATACAGAAGTTTTAAAAATAGTAATAAAAGGAAATAGAGTGATAGATTGTTTGTATTATACTGTTACATATCCTAAAAAGAGGTAAAAAATATGGAATTTAGTGAAGAAAAAGATTTATACAGGATTGCAAGAGAAAGGATGGTAGAAACCCAGATCAAGGCGCGTGGTATAAAAGATTCACGAGTATTACAGGCAATGCTAAAAGTTCCAAGGCATTTTTTTGTAGATGAAGGTATGAGGGATCAAGCTTATGGAGACTTCCCTTTACCTATTGGAGAAGGGCAAACTATTTCTCAACCTTATATAGTAGCTTTTATGACAGAAGCTTTAGAATTAAAAGGAAAGGAAAGGGTGCTGGAAATAGGGACTGGATCTGGTTATCAAACTGCTATTCTGGCAGAGTTAGCTTTATGGGTTTATACGATAGAAAAATACCCAAAGCTTCTTGAAAGAGCGAAAAAAATTCTTATTAACCTGGGTTATAAAAACATTTTTTTTAGATTAGGAGATGGAAGTGCTGGTTGGCCTGAGGCAGCTCCTTTTGATGCAATTATCGTAACTGCAGCAGCTCCTAAAATTCCTGACCCTTTGGTAGAGCAACTCGCTGAAGGTGGAAGAATAGTTATTCCTGTAGGAGACGAATTCTCCCAGGTTTTAGTAAAAGGAGTTAAAAAAGGAGGAATTTTACATACTAAAACGCTGGAAGCAGTAAGATTTGTAAAACTCGTAGGAGCTTATGGATTTAAAGGGTAGAAAGATAGGAATAATTGGAGCAGGAATTGTAGATAAAGAAATTTACGAAATAGCCTATCAGGTGGGAAAACTTCTTGCTGAAAGAGGGGCAATAATTTATACAGGGGGCTTGGGCGGGGTAATGGAAGCTGCCTCCAGAGGAGCTTATGAAGCAGGAGGAATTACAGTAGGAATTTTGCCTGGGCATAAATATGAAGACGCCAATCCTTATGTAAAAATTCCAGTCCTTACAGATATGGGACATGCCAGAAATATAATCTTAGTAAGATCTGTAGAAATTGTAGTGGCTATAGCTGGAGGTTATGGGACTTTATCAGAAATAGCTATAGCTTTAAAAATGTGGAAACCTGTAATAGGGCTTAAAACCTGGGAAAATATACCTGGAGTTATCTATGTTTCTTCTCCAGAAGAAGTAGTAAAAAAAATTTTTGAACTTTTAAGCTGATTTACAAAATTTAAAAGCGAGTTCAACTCTTTTTTTGTAAGGGCTCTTATTTCTCCAGGTTTTAAATTTTTTAATACAAGAGGTCCGAATTGTATTCTAACCAGCCTGTGAACTTTTCCTCCTAAATATGCAACCATTTTTCTTACCTCTCTTTTTACTCCTTCTTTTACACAGACTTTATATACCCACTGATTTTTTTCTTTTTTTAATAGTTCAAATTTAAGAGGCTTTATTAACTTGTTTTCTATAGTCACGCCATTTTTAAGTAAATTTTTTATTTTTTTATTCTTAAGCTGAGGGGTTACCCATACCAAATAGGTTCTCTCAACTCCATATCTTGGATGCAGAAGCAAATTTGCCAGATCTCCATCATTGGTTAACAGCAACAAGCCTTCGCTGTGCTTATCAAGTCTTCCTACAGGAAAAACCCTGTAAGGGAGTTTATCCAGAAAAGGCTTTATGGTTTCTCTATTATGGGGATCGTAAAGAGAAGTTAAAAATCCTTTAGGTTTGTAAAATAGATAATATACTTTGGGCGGAGGAATAACGGGTTTATTTTCTACAAAAACTTTATCTTTTTCTGGATTTACCTGATAAGAAAGATCCTTTATAACCTCACCATTTACAGAAACTTTTCCTGCTTTTATAAGATCATCTGCCTTTCTCCTTGAAGTAACTCCACAATAGGCTAAAAATTTATTTAATCTCATTCTATTTTCTTACTTGCTTAAAGTATTTTCTATGCTATCATTTTATTTACTTTAATCCGATAACTATACATAGTTAAAAAGGAGGTTCAATGAATAAGTTAATAAATTTTATAAGTTCTGCAAGGCTTGCTATTGCTTTATTTTTTATCCTGGCAATTTTTTCTATTTTTGGCACTATTATTCCTCAATGGCAACCTCCTCATTTTTATTACATGAAATTCGGACAAACTATAGGAAACCTTATACTTTTTTTTCACTTGGATGATGCTTATCATTCGTGGTGGTATGTAGCAACTTTGTTTTTCTTTCTTATTAACTTAATTACCTGTTCTTTAAAAAGATTCCCTATAAGCTTAAAACTTTTTAAAAAAGATCCTGCAGAAATAGATCCTGAAAAACTTCCTAATAAGATTTCTATTCAATTAAAAAAAGATCCTGCAAGAATTGTAGCTTTCATATGTGATAGACTGGGTTTTCAAAAAATAGAGGAGAATAAAAAAGGAGGTTATCTTTTTGTAAAAGATAAAAATAGATGGGGTTATTTTGGAGTTTATGTAGTGCACTTTTCCCTGGTTTTAATAATTCTTGGAGGATTGATTGGAGCTATCTGGGGTTTCAGAGGAGATTTATACCTTATTGAAGGAGATAGCTCAAATCAGGTTATACCTTTTAGAGAAAAAGAGCCTCTTTTTCTGGAATTCTCAGTAAAATTAAACAAGTTTATAATGGAGCTATATCCTAATGGAATGCCAAAAGAATATATTTCTGATGTAACTATCATAGATAAAAACAAAAGTTTTAACACTTTAATAAAAGTTAATCATCCCTTAAGATATAAAGGAATAAGTCTCTATCAGGAAAGCTATGATGAAATTCCTCAGTTCATTATTAATATAAAATTTAATAAAAACCAGAAAAAGGAAGAAGTCCTAACCCCTATGAAACCAATTACTTTAAAGGACAGATATATTCTTGTTTTAGAAGCTTATATGAAGCATCGTGATTTTACTGTAGCAAAGGTAAGAATGATTGATGAACAAACTGGAGAGACTCAGGAATTCTTTTTAATAGAAAAAAAGCCCTCGGTAGTTCGTTTAGGTAAGCAGAAAATAGTATTAAATCTTGTGAAAACCAAAACCAAATATGTTAGCATTTTGCAGGTGAAAAAAGATCCTGGAATATTTTTGGTTTATTCAGGATTTATCCTAATGATCCTTGGGCTTTTAGTAGTATATTTTTTTGAACCAAAAACCTTCTGGATTTTTGTTAAATCTGAGGGAGAGAAACTGCTGATTTACTTGGGAGCTAAAGCTAAAAGAGAAAAAGATACTTTAGTATTGAAAATAAAAGAATTAGCAGAGAAATTAGAACAAGAGGCTTAATTTTCTTTAGATTTTATATGAGTATTAAATTGAATATGCTTACTGCCAGGCTTAAAAGAGTAAGTTTTATTGCCTGAGAGTTAAGAAAGATTTTTTGAGCTTTCATTAATCTTTTCCCTTTTTTACACTATACACTGCTATAAAAAAAGAAACGAGGCTTAATACTATTAAAATAAAAAAATTTGTAATTTTAAAGGTATTGTGTAAAGCTATGTTTCTTAAAGTATGAGAGACCACAGTAAGGGGCATAAGCTCTATTAAAGGTTTAATGAAAGGTGGAAGATTTTTAGTAGGAAAAAAAGTCCCTCCCAGAAACATCATAGGAGTAATAATAAAGTTAGTAACAAGGGTTTGATCTGCATGAGATTTTATAAGCATAGCAGAAGTTAACCCTAAGGACGAAAAAATAAAGGCATTAAGAAATACAATAATAAAAAACCAGAGGTTTAGATAAAGTTTAACCCCTGCCAGAAAAGCAATTATTAAAATGATAAAAGTGGCTAAAAATGCGCGTGTTATTCCTCCAAAAATCTCTCCTAAAGCATATTCTATAGAAGAAATAGGAGCAGCCTGAAATTCTTCAAAAATTTTTAAGTAAAAGCGAGAGATATTGATCTCTACATTTATAGCAAAGGCTTGCATCATGCTGGTAGCAGCAATAAGACCAGGTATGAGAAATTCCAGATAACTTCTACCATTTATGTTAACATTTCTCCCAAGTCCTATTCCAAAAGCAATTATATAAAGAGCTGGATTGACTGAAAAAGATAAAATTAACCTGAAAAATCTCTTCTTTAAAAGAAGAAGCTCACGAAGAAAGGTAGCTAAAAAACCTCTCACTTTCTTTTCTCCATGTAGTTTAAAAAAACATCTTCCAAATTAACCCTTCTCAGGCTTACAAAGTGGTTCTTACTGTATTTTAAAAGCTCTTTCTCTGCCTCTTCTTTGGATTTAAAGAAAAAAGTTCGGGTTACATTGTGAAAATAGACATCAAGTGCATAATTCCCAAGATGTTGAATGAGATTTTGAGGTTTATCTATATCTATAATCTGACCCGAAAATATAAAAGCCACTCTGTCAGCTAAAAATTCAGCTTCTTCCATATAATGAGTTGTAAGAAGAATAGTAGTCCCCTGAGATTGAATATTTTTTATAAAATGCCAGATTTTCCTTCTTATATGAGGATCAAGCCCAACAGTAGGCTCATCTAAAAGCAAAATTTTCGGAAAATGCATAAGTGCTCTTATAATAAGAACCCTCCTTCTTAATCCTCCTGATAGTTCTTTTATTTTCGTCTTTCTCCGAGAAGTGAGATCCGCAAGCTCTAAAAGCTCGGAGATTCTTTGTTTTATTAAAGAGATAGGCATTTTATAAAGAAGTCCATGAATAAAAAGATTTTCTTCTACAGTTAATTCCAGATCTAAATTTATAGTTTGAGGAACAAGCCCTATCTGACTTTTTGCCCAGATGGGATTATTAAAAATATTTTTGCCGTAAATGTAAAGTTCTCCAGAGGTAGGCTGAGTTAATCCTGAGATAATTCTTATAGTAGTGGTTTTACCTGCTCCATTAGGACCTAACAGAGCAAAAAGTTCTCCTTCTTTAATACTAAAAGAAACATTTTTTAAGGCAGTGACTTCAGAATAGACCTTAACAAGGTTTTTAACTTCAAAAGCAGTAATTGACATTTTTATTTTTGATTAAAAATGGAAATAAAACAGGATTTGCAGGACAGCTTATAAATTACTGCTTTTCTCATTTTTTCCTTTTTTCCGTTAAAACTTAAAATTTATAAATGTTCTATGCAATTAGAGAGCTATTTTTTAATTTTTTAAACTAAAATTTTAAAATGATTTTTTTATTTTGACAACAATTTGTGAAAAGTGTCAAATGGCAAAATTAAAAGATT
>CAZQIW010000048.1:0-11236 GCA_964593845.1 uncultured Thermodesulfatator sp.
CTGCAAGTATTTCTTTCCACAAAATTTTTCTTTTTCCTCCATAAGCCTTATCTACCGCAGCATTAAGAACTTTAAGAGTGGCTCTCATTATATCAGGACCTATCCCATCTCCTTCTATATAAGGAATTTCAGGATCGTCAGGGACTATAAGAGTAAAGTCTTCTGTTAACTTGATTTTTGACATACTACTCCTCCTTTTCTTAAGAAAATTTTTTTCAAATCTACCACATCTTTAAAAACAAACAAGCAAGTAATAATAAAAATTTTTTGACCTATATATTCCTTGTGGTAAAATGTGAATAAATATAATAAATTTAAAAAAAGTTTATGTACCTGCCCCAAGTGGGAGACTATTTGTTGGGAAGTAATATAGCATAAAGTGAGATATGCAAAAAAATTTAATAGAAGAAATTAAAAAATATTTTCTTTATCTTAATGAACTCGGTTTAAATGCTCTTCCTGTGGATGAAAAGATCAAAAAATTCTTAAAAAACGAAAATTTTGCAGCAGCAGATAGTATAGAGAGTTTAAAAAATGCGCTTTTAAAATGCGAAAAATGTCCACTTCACAGGGTGAGGAAACAGCCTATCTGGGGAGAGGGAAATATTAATTCTCCTCTTATGCTTATTACTGAATATCCAGATAAGGATGAAGATTTTTACGGCAGACCCTTTGTAGGACAGCTTGAAGGGCTTTTAAAAAGAATGCTCCTTGCCATAAACTTAAGAAAAGAAGATTTTTTTATCACTCATGCTGTGAAATGTAAAACCCCAGGCGGAAGACCTCCTGAACCAGAAGAAATAGAAGCCTGTAAAACTTATTTATTTAGACAGATTAAGTATATTAAACCCAAGCTTATTTTAGCTCTTGGTTTTACCCCTCCCAAAGTGTTTTTAGAAAACAAATTTACTTTTTCTTCTATAAGAGGAAAACTTTTTAAAATAAAAGGAAATATCCCTATCTTGTTTACCTATCATCCAAATTATATGTTAAAAAATCCAGCTATAAAGCGTTTAGTGTGGGAAGATTTACAAACTTTTAGGAGACTTTATGAAGAAATTTTTAAAGGTTCTTAAAGTTGCGTTAATCTTTATTTTTCTGGGTAGTAAGGTTTGGGGGAGTGAAGGAAGAATTTTTCTTGTAAAAATAGATGCTGCAATCACTCCTGTTATAGCCAACTTTTTAGACTATAGTATAAATCTTGCTAATGAGAAAAATGCCCGGGCATTAATTATAGAGTTGGATACCCCAGGAGGCTTGGTGGAATCTACACGAAAAATTGTAAAAAATATTTTACAGAGCAATGTTCCGATAATAGTGTATGTAAGTCCTTCTGGAGCAAGGGCTGCCTCAGCAGGCACTTTTATTCTTCTTGCCTCTCATTTAGCTGCTATGGCTCCTGGAACTCATGTAGGTGCAGCCCATCCCGTAGAACTTACAGGAAAAGCTAATAAAAAAATTATGCAAAAAATTGTTAATGATCTGGTGGCATGGGCTAAAAATTTGGCTCAATTAAGAGGAAGAAACATAACTTTTGCAAAGGAAGCTATTATAAAAAGTAAAAGCATTACAGAAAAAGAAGCCTTAAAACTAAAAGTAATAGACTTAATTGCCACAGACCTCAATGATCTTATTAAAAAAGCTCAGGGACGAAAAGTAGAAGTAAATTATCGCAAAGTAATACTTAATCTTAAAGGTTGTAAAATAGAAGAAATAAAAGAAGATTTAAAAACCAAGTTATTAAAAACTCTTACCAATCCTAATTTAGTTTATTTTCTTTTAATGCTTGGGCTTGCAGGTCTCTATTTTGAGCTCTCCCATCCAGGAGCTATTTTTCCAGGTGTTTTAGGAGCAATCTGTCTTATTCTTGCTTTTGTGGGTTTAAGTATCTTGCCTATTAACTATGCTGGACTGGCTCTTATTATTCTGGCAGGGATTCTCTTCTTCTTAGAAACCCAGATAACCTCTCACGGACTTCTTGCTCTTGGAGGAATTATTTCTCTTTTTCTTGGCTCCCTTATGCTTTTTGGAAAAAATCCTCCTGCTTTAAAAATATATCAACCCTTTCTCTATACTGTAGTTATAACCTTTTCTGCGATTTTAGGAGGAATTACTTATTTAGCTGTAAAAGCTATTAAAAGAAAGCCCATTTCTGGAAAAGAAGGACTTATCGGAAAAATAGGAAAGGTGCTTGAAGATGTGGATAGCGAAAATGGTAAAATTTTTGTAGAAGGTGAAATCTGGCGTGCTGTTTCCGAACAACCTATTCCTAAGGGTGTAAAGGTAATAGTAATAGAAAAGGAAGGACTAACTCTAAAAGTTAAACCAGTTTCTTCTAAAAAAATAAAAAACTCTTAGCCTCTTGCCCGCAGAATTAACTCTTTCATTTCTCTTACTGCTTCCTTCATCCCCACAAAAATAGCCCTTGAAACAATGCTATGCCCGATGCTAAACTCCTCTATTTCTGGAATAGCTGCAACAGGTTCTATATTTTCATAACTAAGTCCATGTCCTGCATGCACTATAAAACCAAGATCCTTGGCTATTCTTGCAGCTACCTCTATTTTATTAAATTCCTTCTCTCTTTCCTCTTCACTCTCAGCATCAGCATATAGTCCAGTATGAATTTCAATAATCTGTGCCCCTGTTTTTTTAGCAAGCTTTATGGTCTTTTCATCAGGATTTAAAAATAAACTAACCTTTATACCTGCTTCATTTAACTCCTTTACTGCTTTTTTTACCTCTTTTACCCTTCCCTCTAAAATCATTCCTCCTTCTGTAGTTATCTCTTCTACCCTTTCAGGCACAAGTGTTACCTGATAAGGCTTAACTTCCTTAGCAAATTTAATCAGCTCCTCATCTATAGCCATCTCTAAAATTAATTTGGTTTTTATAATATCTTTAATAATACGCACATCCCTTTCCTTTATATGTCTTCTATCTAAACGCAAATGCACCACTATACCATCTGCTCCACCAAGTTCTGCTAAAACAGCAGCATGGACTGGATCAGGATAGGGAGCTTTTCTTGCTTCTCTAACTGTAGCTACATGATCCACATTTACAGCTAATTTGGCAGGCATATATTCCCTCCTTTTTGTAAAATTTATAATCTCTTTTTTACCTTCTTTAAAAGCTAATTTATCTAACAAATTTAGCTCATTTTTTAACATAAGCCAAGGAGAAAAAACTCCTTTTTCATGATCATAATCAAGAAGATGCACCAGTCCATGAATCACTAAAGCCAGAAGATAGTTTTCAAAATTAAGTTTATAAGCTTGAGCCTCTTCCTTTGCCTTCTCCACCGATATGATTATCTCTCCTAAAATGTTAGAAACCCTTATCCCTTCTTTAGTAAATGGAAAAGACAATACATTCGTTGGATAGTCCCTGTTTAAATACTCTTTATTTAGTTTCTGAATATAGCTGTTATCCGTGAAAGTAATGGAGACATCTTTTTTTGAGATTTTTAGTAACTTCAGAGCTTTTTCTGCTTTTTCCTTTATAAGCTGAATTAGCTTTTGAGAAATAAGATTTTCCTTGGTTAAATAAATTTCTACAGGCATTTACTTTTCAAACACCTTTTTAGCAAAAATTAAATAACCTGTATGAGCCACCATTCTATCCTCAGGTCTTAGCCTTTCTGGGTTAATTTTATACTTTCTAAGTAAAATTTCTATTACTTCTATATCAACAAAAGGATATTTTTCAAGCTCAACCAAGCATTTAGAAACCTGATTAGTGGTAGGAACTAAAATTCCTAAGTAATTTCCTCCTTTTAAAGCTTCCCAGGCGGCTTTAACTAAGGTCCAGGGCTCTTTTAAATCTAAAAATATAGCATCCACTTCTTTTTCCTCAAAGCTCTCTTTTACTTCTACATTTTTAAAAACTACTCTGTGGATAAGCCCGATTTTTTTAAGATTTTTCTTGGCTATTTCCTGAAACTTTTCCTCCTTTTCATAAGAAATAACCTTTCCTTCTTCCCCAACCATATAAGCAAGTGCTGTGGTTAATGCCCCTGAGCCTCCTCCACATTCAAGAACGATTTTTCCAGGACCTACACTGAGTTTAAGTAAAATGTAACCTATGTCTTTGGGATAGATAATCTGGGTAAGCCTCTCTACTTTCATCAAAAAGTCATAAAGTGAAGGACGAGTAATATAAAACCTTACTCCATTTTTTCCATAAACACTATCTCCAAACTCTTTACCAACGAGATTTTTTAAATAAAGAGAATCTTTATGAGTGTGAAAATAAGTGTCTTTAACTTCTACAAGATAAGAGCGTCCATCTGAGCTTATTAATAATACATAATCTCCTTCGGAAATAGGCATAAATACTAAACTTTAAAAAAGACTTTAAAGGCTTTATAAGTCATATATAAATCTGCTTTATGAGCTATTTCAAAGGGAGAATGCATGGAAAGTAAAGGAGGACCTACATCCACTACATCCATACCATAAGAGGCAAAATATTTTGCTACAGTTCCTCCACCACCTTCATCTACCTTTCCCATAGAAACAACCTGATAAACCACTCCATTTTTATCCCAATTATCAAGCAACCAGGCTAAAAATTCTACATGGGCTTCATTTGCCATATACTTTCCACCATGCCCTGTGTATCTGCTTACTGCTATGCCAAATCCCATTTTAGCATCATTAAGTTTGTCATGCACTTCTATATAATTTGGATCAATCCCTGCTGTAACATCTGCTGATAAAGTTTTGGTATTCACCATTATTTCAAAAAAGACATCAGGATTAGGAGAAAGCCCAGCTTCTTTAATTAGGTGATAAATAACTTTTTCAAAAATTCTGCTTTTAGCCGAGGTATTACCTTCTGAACCTATTTCTTCTTTGTCCATAAAAAGAAGCAGATTGGTATATTCTGGCTGGTCTATTTCTAAAAAGGCTTTGAGTGAGGTAAAAGCACAAATCCTATCGTCCTGCCCGTATCCACCTATAAAAGCTCTATCCAGACCAACTTCCCGAGCCTTTCCTGCTGGAACTACATAAATTTCTGCAGAAACAAAATCTTCTTCTTTAATTCCAAATTTCTCATAAAGAATCTTTAAAAAGTTCAGTTTTATTCTATCTTTTACTTCCTTTTCTTCCTCCAATTTTTCTAAAGGTATTCCACCTACCAGAACATTAAGTTTTTCTCCTGGAATTGCTTCAGAAATTTTTTTATCAGTTTGGACCTTCTTTGCAAGATGAGGAAGAAGATCACAAATAGTAAAAACTGGATCTTCCTCCTTTTCTCCTAAAACTATTTTTATAACTTTGCCATCCTTTTTAGCAACCACTCCGTGTAAAGCAAGGGGCTGGGCTACCCAGTGATATTTCTTTATTCCACCATAGTAATGAGTTTTTAAAAAAGCTAAATGAGTGTCTTCAAAAAGGGGATGAAGCTTTAAATCAAGCCTTGGAGTATCTATATGACTAACAACTATTCTTAATCCCTTTGTAAGAGGATTTTTTCCTTTCTTCCAGGCTGCAAGAAACTTATTTTTATAAATAAAATAACCTTTCTCAGAGCTTTCTTCTTTAAAACCAGCATTATTTAGAAGTTCTTTTGCGAACTCTACTGATTCCCTTTCTGTTTTAACAGTGGAAAGGAACTCTATATATTCCTTAGCTAAACTTTCAACAACCTCTTTTTCCTCTGAAATTACATCATAAACATGTTTAGGAGTATATAAAAGCTCTTTTTTTAACTCCTTTATATCCATAAAGTCTCTCCCCTACTTTACTAAATTTTCAAATCTTCCAAAAATTACCTCTAATTCCTCATTTTGTCAAGTTTAACTTAATTCCTGGCAAACGCTATCTTTCAGGCGGCTGTAAAATCCACCCCTGCCCTTCTTCCTAATTAAATTATATTAACTTTTCTAAAGCATTTATTAAAATCTCATTTTCTTCTGGAAGCCCTATGGTAATGCGGAAACAGGTGGGAAATCCATAGGCTTTAAGGGGTCTAAGTAAAATTCCCATTTTAAGAAGACTTTCGTAAATCTGATCTGCCTTTTCTCCAAAGTCAACCATAAGAAAATTTGCCTGAGAAGGATAAACTTTAAATCCCAGAGCAGAAAGTTTCTCAGTAAGATATTTTCTGCCTTCTTTTACAATCTGGAAACTTTTTTTGATGTATTCTTCATCTTCAAGAGCAGCAAGCCCTGCTTTATAAGCTAAAAGGTTAATATTACAAGGCTGCCTAACTAAATCTAAAACCTTAGCAAGCTCTGAAAAAGTTATTCCATACCCCAGCCTTAAACCTGCAAGCCCATAAGATTTAGAAAATGTCCTTAACACTAAAACCTTATATCCTGCTTTTAAAAACTCTATCCCTAAGGGAACTTGCGGATCTTCTATAAAATCTCCATAAGCCTCGTCTATCACTACAAGCACATCTTCAGGCACCTTTTCAATAAAATCCTTCCATTCTTCTCTATTTAATACACTTCCTGTGGGATTGTGAGGATGATCCAGAAAAATAATTTTAGTCTGGGCAGAAATATTTTTAAGAATTTCCTGAAAGTCGTGTTTAAATTCCTCAGTTAGAGGAAGAGCTTTAATTCTGGCTCCATAAATTTCTCCAAATTTTTCATACATTAAAAAACTTGGTCTGCTTATAATAATCTCATCTCCTGGTTCTATCAGGGCTTTAAACAAAAACTCCATTACCTCATCAGAACCATTTCCCACAACTATCTCCTCAGGTTTCACCTTCCACTTTTCTGCAAGTTTCTTTTTTAACTCAATATAACTTGCTTCAGGATAAAGATGAACTTTATTAATATAAGTTTTAAGAACCTCTATAACCTTAGGAGGAGGACCCAGTGGATTTTCATTGGAATTAAACTTATAAATTGGTCCTGAGAGGTTTAGTTCTCTGCGAAGTTCTTCTATGGTTTTTCCAGGAGGATAAGGAACTAAATTTTTTAAAAAAGGCTTTACTTTCATAGCTTAGAACCCTAAACGAGCTATTTCTAAGGTTTTGTCTATCTGCTTTTGCAAGGCAGGTGAAATTCCTTCTATTTTAACAGTTAAAAATCCTTTTACAATAAGTGAAGTTGCTTCCTCCTCACTCAATCCTCGTGCCATAAGATATTCTACTTCTTCTTTTGCAATTTTCCCCACCGCTGCTTCGTGGGTTAATTCCACATCCGAGTAATGGCTGTCAAGCTCTGGAATAGCTCTCATAACTCCGTTATCTGAAAGCATAAGCCCCTGACATTCTAAATGTCCTTTTACCTTGGGAGCTTTAGCTACAATTTTACCCTTGGCTATATTTTCTCCTCCATAAACCACTGTGCGAGAAATTATCTCGGTTCTTGTATTAGGTGCTTCTAAGTGAACTTCTCCACCTATGTCTATAAAAGAATTAGGATGATTTGCTACAATAGTAGCAAAAGAGGCTCTGGCACCAGGACCTACTAATTTGCAGATAGGAGCTGTTTTTATATTTTTTACTGGGAAAAGACTTACATAAGTGGAAATATAGGTTCCATTTTCTTCCACCAAAACCCCTGTTTTGGGTCTGACAATAGTTTCTTCTCCCCACACATGAATCATGGTAAAAGTTAACTTTCCCCCTTTCTTCACATAATACTCAGAAATTCCAATATGAAAAGCAGATTTTACATGTGGATGCACAGCACATGAGGTAATAAGATTAAGCTCAGCTCCTTCCTCTACAATTACTATATTATGCACTTTCTGTGCTACTTTTTCAGTTCTTATGTATAAACAGGTTTGAACTGGATACACCAGCTTGCAGCCAGGTAAAACCCTTATAAAATAGCCGTCATCCAGATCTTCATAAGCTGTCTTTGAAATAATGTCTTTTTTAGGAGATAAAATTTTCCAGTAATAATCTTCAATCCAGTCATACTTTTTAAGAGCTTCAGTAAGAGGAAGAATTTCAAGCCCTTCAACCTGTTGTTTATAAAGTAACGGTTTTGCATCTACCTGTAAATATTCTCCTTCTCTTTTTAAAGACTCATCCAACCCCAGAAGTTTGAGATGTTCCTTCTCTTCTTCTGTTAATTCTGTAATATCAGAGGGGCTTTCTGCTTCTTTAGCAGATTTAAACTTTTTTAAATCTATATTTTCCTTGGAGATTTTAGACATTTAAAACCTCCTGAAATCTTTTTAGACACCTCTTGCATTCTTCATAGCCGAATTTTTGAATACCTTCAAATATTTCTATAGGATTACCCCTGCAATAAATTCTTCCATCCATAATAACATAACCAAGATCTGCAGCTATATATTCCAGAATGAAACCAGTATGCGTGATAATTAAACCGCTTTTAGTTCTTGGTTTTTTAGGAATATCTTTTTGAAGAAGCTTTTTAATCATTACTCCTATTAATTGCATATTTTCCATATCTACACCTGATTCTGGCTCATCAAGAAGCACTAAATCAGGATTTTGAACCAGAAGCTGTAAAAGTTCGCTTTTTTTCAGCTCCCCTCCAGAGAAACCTTTATTTACTTCTCTATCCAAAAAATTTTCAAAACCAAAAGTTTGCACCAGTTCCTCAATTTTTACATTATTATCCCTTGCACACAGTTTTAAAATATCACGAAGTTTAACCCCTTTTATAGTAGGAGGTCTTTGAAACATT
The DNA here is from genome assembly GCA_964593845.1 of uncultured Thermodesulfatator sp. Classification (GTDB taxonomy): domain Bacteria; phylum Desulfobacterota; class Thermodesulfobacteria; order Thermodesulfobacteriales; family Thermodesulfobacteriaceae; genus Thermodesulfobacterium. The sequence goes on from CAZQIW010000048.1 coordinate 8,636, forward strand.
ATTCCTATTCCTCTTTTAGCTCTTTCATAAGGAGGAAGATGAGTAATGTTTTCACCTTTAAAAATAATTTCTCCGTGTTTAACTTTATAAGCAGGAAATCCCATAATAGTCATAAGTAAGGATGTCTTTCCAGATCCATTTTTTCCAAATATTACATGGGTTTCTCCCACAGGAATGGAAAGTGTTATGCCTTTTAGAACCTCCTTTCCATCTACTTCAACCCATAAATCCCTGATCTCAAGCAGATTGGGCATAATTCTTCTCCTTTTTTAAAAAATTTTAAATAATTTTAGTTAGTAAAATAATAAATTTTTTCTGAATGTCAAGTTAAAGAGAGATCGTCTGAAGTTACAATTTTAAAACCTTGGCTCCTCTTATTTTTCTTTCTTTAATGTCTTTTAAAGCCTGATTTGCCTTTTCAAAAGGATAAATTTCTACTTCAGGCTTAAGAGGTATTTTTCCTGCAAGATGCAAAAACTCTGCTATATCTTTTCTGGTAACATTAGCTACAGACTTTATTTCTTTTTCCATCCAGAGATCTCTTGGATAATCCAATTTAAGAAGCTCAGATTTGTCTGCATTTTCCTTTCTAATAGCATTTATCACGAGCCTTCCAGAAGGTAATAGGTATTTTAATACTTTTATAGGAGGTCCCCACACAGGAGTGGTATCAATAGCTGAGTGCAGCTTTTCTGGAGGAGTATCTTCTGCACTACCAACCCAATAAGCACCAAGCTGAAGAGCAAATTTTTTTCCTCTTTCGCTATGAGAAAAGACAAATACCTTGGTATCAGGAAAAAGATAACGAATCATTTTTAAAACTAAATGAGCAGAAGCACCAAAGCCGATAAGTCCTATGTTTTGTCCATTTTCGGGATTAGCAAGCATAAGAGATCTATATCCGATTGCACCTGCACAAAAAAGAGGAGCAGCTTCTTCATAGCTAAGATTTTCAGGCAGCAAAAAAGCAAACTTTTCAGAAATTTTAAAATACTCTGCATATCCTCCATGAGCATCTTTTCCAGTGGCTTTAAATTCTGGGCAAAGATTTTCCAATCCCTTTTTACAAAACTCACACTTTCCACAGGCAGAATAGATCCATCCTGCTCCAACTCTATCTCCTACTTTTATTTTTTTAACCTTTTCCCCTACTTCTACCACTTCTCCCACTACTTGATGCCCTGGAATAATGGGAAAAAAAGAGGGAGAGGCTCTGCCCTCAATTTCATCTATTTCTGTATGACAAACTCCACAGGCTACAACTTTTACAATAATTTCATCGTCCGCAGGTTTTGGATCTTCAATCTCTACCAGTTTTAAAGGCTCTGTCTCTTCATTTAAATTTACGATTTTTTCAATAACCCAAGCCTTCATTTTTTCCCCAGGTTACAATTTTTTCATTTTTATTTGTTTTGCTTTTTTCTCGTCGTATTCTCCCATATTGTAAATTCTAATTTTGTGGCTGCGAGGAAATTCAATTTTTAAAAGCTTTTTAAAAAGCTTTCTCAGCTCTTTAAAAGTAACTTTAAACTCGTTCTGGTAAAATCCGTTTTCAATTACTCTGAAAAGATCCTCCTCTTCCCTGATTAACAATACACTCCGATTTCTTTTATAAGTTCTAATATCTAAATAGTGCCCCAAAGGAAGAGCTTCTGCTTTTTTAACAATAACCTTTAAAAATACATCCTTATCAACCATTTTTTTAAGTAAATATCATTTTTTATGTTGGTTGTCAATAGAATTCAATAATTTACAAACTTGAATTTCTCTAAACCTATAGGTAAAATGAAAAACATGAATCTAAAACCTTTTGTATATCAAGCTATTCTGGATTCTTTAAACAGTTTGATTGCTATTATTGATGAAAAGGGAAACATTATTGCCACTAATAAAACCTGGCAGAAAAAAGCTATAGAAAAGGGTCTTATAGGACGGGTTGATTGTATTGGATACAATTATTTAAAACTTTGCGAGAATACACAGGGAGAAGAAAGAGAAACAGCTTTAAAAATAGCAGAAGGGATTAAAAAAGTAATAAAAAGAGAATTACCTTTTTTCAGAGATATTTATTCTTTTTTAGATGAGAGGGGAGAGGTTAATTATTATATAATTAATGTAATACCAGTTAAAAATGTTATTCCCAGAATTTTTATTGTGTCGCACGAAGACATTACTCCTTTTAAACCAGCAGAAAAAGGGCTAAAAATTTCTCAAGTTAAGGTTCAAGAAAAAAAGGAAAAATCCTCTCAACTTAATCTGGATTTAAAAAATTTACACTATTTGATTTCTTACTTTAGAACTACCATTTTTCCCTTACTTGAGCTTCTTAAAAAAGAAAACTTAAATCATCCAGCTTTAAAAATTTTAGAACTTATTAAGGAAAAACTTGAGAATCTAACAATTCTTGCTAAGCAAAATTTTTCTAATCCTTTTTTAAATTTAACAGCAATAGAAGCTCAAATAGCTATTTTGGTAAAAGAAGGTCTTTCTTCCAAGGAAATCGCTCAAATCCTGAATTTAAGCAAAGATTCTGTGGATTTTTACAGAAAAAGAATCAGGAAAAAGTTAGGTCTAAAAGGCAGCAAAGTTTCGTTGAAAAAT
>CAZQIW010000049.1:0-11038 GCA_964593845.1 uncultured Thermodesulfatator sp.
AATAAATATTCCAGAAGCCAAAAAAGATGAATTCCTAATAGACTTAGGAGAAAAAACTTGCCAACTCAAGTGAAAAGGAACATAAAAAATTTCCTTTCATTTTGGAGGACAAGAAAATATTGAAAATTTTATCATTTCTATTTTACATAATATACATTATCGGAAGTAAATATTGAACCAAAAATTTAACCACAATATTCCTAATTTAATTATCAATCTAAAGTTTAAACTTTAAAATTCAATAATTTTAACAGAAAAACAGTGGCATAGCTTCCAGATGGAAGAAAAAATCTAAAAATAAAAATTTTTTTATCGTAATAGATTATGTGCAAATCCTCAGGTATTACTATAATTTTTCTTGCACCAGGAGTAAAAATTTTTAATCCCAGAGCCTCTTTTTCAAGAAGCTCTTCTAAATTTTCTTCTTTTATCACATTTAAAATCTCTCTTTTAATTATTTCCGGACCATCCCAGTTAAAAATTTCTGAACTAACATAAGGTAATTCAAAATCTTTAAAATCTTTAAGTATCGGATTAAATTCCTTATAAAAACATAATTTTTCTTTACGAATAAAAAAGAGACAAAAATGAGAAGTTACCTTTTTAATAAACCTGGCTAATATCCTGTTCCAAAGTAAACTTTGGTAAGAAAAAAAGAAAAGTAATTTCAAGTGCTTAGGAAAAACTTTTAAGGCTTTTTCTGCATTTTGTTTTTTACTATATGTTATTAAGACTCTTTTTTCAATTGCAGAGAGATGTCCTGCATTTTTAAAAAATTTATCCCAGTTCCCCCAGAGTTTTTTAAGTAATCTTTTTTTCGCAGGATGCTGTGTAAAATAGTCTTTTAAAGCCCCCTCATAATCTCCTTCTAAAAAATATTTTACTATTGGCTTTTTCATATAAAGATCAGGAGCAAATCTCTGTTCCCCAAAATAATTAGCAAATCCTATTTCTTTTAATTTGTTTAAACTTCTTAGCATCTTTTCCGGATTTACGTTTCTTAAAGTAATGGTAAAAATATTACCTTTGGCATCCCCAAGTTTCAAAGGTTCCCTGCCCTTTCCTATATAAGTAAGTTTAAAATTTGGTCCTGTTAAATCTTTTTCTGGACCATTTTTTATAGAAACATATTGAGTTGTTACTGCTCTTTTGTCTTTTAATCCACAAAAACCAATCCTATCTCTTGATATCTTCCAGTATTTTTCTATCAAATCTAAAGCTAAAAGAGTATTCATGTTTTTTTTATTAAGAAGATAATAACTATAAGGACCTTCTTCATCCAATTTTAAATCAACAACTTCCTCTACTTTAAAATCCTCAGGCTGTGTTTTAATTTTTTCTCTTAAAATCTTTAAATGATTCATAATATAAAAAAGTTATTTAGAAAATTTAAGAAAAATTTATGATTTTGCAAAACAACTCTTTCAAATTAAAAAAATTATTTTTCAGTTTCAGAATAGGCTTTAAAAGGTTTTATATCAAGGATAGGAGTTCCATCAAACATATCTATTCTTCTGACTCTAATAATATTATCCTTTACTTCAATAACATCCAAAACTGAAAGTCCTATAGGATTTGGTCTTAAAGGTGAGCAGAGGCTAAATACTCCTGTAGGTTTATCTTTATGCCGAGGTTTTTGAATCAGTTTATCTTTAGTAAACGGAGGAGATTTATGAAAACAAAAAAGCACAACGATTTTATCTCCACTTTTTATATCTTTAAGCCCTTCTTTATATTCTGGATTTATTACCAGCTCTCCTTCTACATCAGAAAAGCTCCAATGTCTGGGAATCTCGGTTGCAGAGGTTTTAACATATCCTATAGGTTTAAATACATACCTTTCTTCTGACATAAAACTCTCCTTTTAACTTTTACAAAACTTTTTATATTTTAGTGCTTAATTTACTCTTTTTCAATTAATTTTAGAGTGTGTTTGAAAAATATTTTTTAATTGAGGAAAATTGTAGCGGCGGGCTTTATGCCCGCCTATAATTTTCTGGCGGGGATGAACCCCTCCGTTACATTGCGGGAGGGTTAAAGCCCTCCTCTACATTTATTTTAGCTCTGGGCGGGGGTAAATCCCGCCGTTACATCTCTATTTCGGGAGGGTTGAAAACCCTCCCCTACATTTGGTTTTCTCCACTTTTTCAATCAATTTTAGAGTGTTTTCAAAAAAAGACACTAAGGTAATCGTTTGTGAGGGGATATAGGGTCAATGTTGGAAGGTATTGATATTGACAAGTATTAGTTCTGAATATAGAATAGAGGTATGGAGTATAAAGAGGGAAAAATGAAATTTCTTATTTTTGGATTGGGTGCTTTGGGGACTGTATTTGCTACCTGTTTAAAGAGTTCTGGACATACTGTTTATGCCTTTGTAAAGGAGAAACATTTAACAAATTTAAAAGATAGGAAACTCAAAGTTACAGGACTTTTTGGTGAAAAAGAGGCTGAAATTGACGGTTATTTTATAAATCCAGAAGACCTTAAAAATAAAGCTATAGACTTAATTATCCTATCTGTAAAGGCATTTGATACCCATAAAGCTGTCTCACAAATTCAAAGATTTATAAAACCTGATACTCTGGTTCTCCTTGCACAAAATGGATATGGAAATTATGAAATTGCAAAAGAATTACTTGGTAAAGAAAAAGTTATACTGGGGAGAGTTATTTTTGGAGCAAGAGTAATAGAGCCGGGATATGCAGAAGTTACAGTTATTGCTGATGATGTGGTTATCGGACAACCTGATAAAGCTATCTCTTTAACAAAATTAGAAGAAATTGCTCAAATTTTTAGAGAAGCAGGTATTCCTACCAGGGTTTCTGAAGAGGTTTACGCTATTCTTTGGGACAAAATTCTTTACAATTCAGCCCTAAATCCTTTAGGAGCCCTTCTTGAATGCACATACGGAGATCTTGCAAGGATAGAGGAAACTCGTGTCTTAATGAATAAAATTATTGAAGAAATTTTTGAGGTAACAAAAGCAAATGGAATTCAGCTAAACTGGAAAAATGCTGAGGAGTATAAAAAACACTTTTATGAAAAATTAATACCTCCTACTGCTAAACATTTTCCTTCCATGTATTACGATCTTCGTTCAGGTAAAAGAACTGAGATAGACGCATTAAATGGAGCTATTGTAAAATTAGCTAAAAAAGTCGGATTAAAAGCAGAAGTAAATGAAGTAATAACTAACCTTGTTAAAGCAAAAGAAAAACTTAATTTAAAAAATTCTTACTTGAGATTTAGCTATTTAGCTATATAATTACTTTTATGGAAAAAATTACAGAAGTTAGTAAAGTTCTTAAAGCCTTATCTGACGAGACCAGATTAAAAATTATTACTTTGTTGTCTTTTCGTCCTCATTGTGTATGTGAACTTTCAAGAATTATTGGGTTCACTCAACCTACTATTTCACGGCACTTACAGATTCTTGCAGAAGCAGGGATAGTAAACTTTAAAAAGGAAAAGTTTTTTATTATATATTTTCTTGCTCCCCAAAATAAATATATTGAGCAACTTCTGGAAGTAGTATTAAATAAAGTTAAGGAGATTTCTTTTTATAGAGAATTAATTGAGAAAACCACTCCTACTTTTTCTTTTGAAACCATTGAGCTAAATTTTGATTTTAAAGATTTTCAAAAGTGAGCTTTTACCAGATTACCATTTTCTAAAAAGTAAATTTTATTAACGGTTTCACGAAGAAATACCTTATCGTGAGACACAATTACACAGGTTTTTACTTGACTTTTTAAGAAATCTATGAGTCTTTTTGTAGTCTTTTCATCAAGTCCAGAAGACGGCTCGTCTAAAAGATAGCAGATAGGATTCATGGCAAAAACTCCTGCAAGAGCAACCAATCTTTTCTCACCACCGGAAAGTTTATATACTGGACGATCAAGTAAATGATGAATATTAAACAAATCTGCTATTCTTTCCACAATTTCCATTACTTCTTTTCTGCTTTTTCCAAGATTTAAAGGACCAAAAGCTATATCTTCTTTTACTGTAGGACAGAATAGCTGAGAGTCTGAGTCCTGAAAAAGCAAACCAATTTTTTGTCTAACTTCTAAAAAGTCTTCTTCTTTTTTTCGTTCCTTTCCTAAGATTATTATTTTCCCGGTCTGAGGTTTTAAAAAACCCATAATAATATAAAGCAAGGTTGTTTTTCCTGCTCCATTAGGTCCTACCAGACCAATTTTATCTCCTTCATTTACTTCAAAATAAAGGTTTTTAAACACTGGACAGGACTTATAGCTAAAGCTTATATTTTCCAGCTTTATTATAGAATTCTTCCTCATATTTTAATCCACTGTAAAAGATATATTAAAACTGTGCATAATGTAAATATACTTCCTAAGATAATATCACAAGTTTTTAGCTTAAAATGTTCCAGAAGAGGAAAGAAACCTTTAAATCCTCTGCAAAGCATAGCTTTATATACTTCTTCAGACCTTTCAAAACTTTTTAAGAGAAGTGCCCCTACTATATAGGCATAGGTTTTATAAGTATGCATACTGGTTTTTGAATTAAAACCACGGGCTAAAACTGCTCTTTTAATCTTTATATACTCCTCATGCATTACTGTAATGTATCTATAGAAAAGAAAAAAAATAGTAACCAGTTTGGCAGGAACTTTTAAATGTAACATAGCATGAGCTAAGTTAAATACAGTGGAAGTGGCTAATAAAGCAATAGTTGCTAATATAATAGCATTACATTTTAATGTAATGGATAAAGCATATTTTATTCCAGGATAACTTATTTTTAAAAAACCAAGGTTCACATAAGGACTGCTTTTATAAGTAAAAGGAACAAAAAGCCAGATAAAAAGAATAAAAAAATTAGCAGAACCTACCCGATTGAGTAAGGTTTTAAAATCAGGTCTGGCTATAAGTATTAAAATAAGAGAGAATAAAAGGAATAAAGAGGGAACAAGAAGCCCTTTGGAAATAGCACAAAGCACAGCAAAAATAAAAAGAACAAAAATTTTTACTCTTGGATCAAGTTTATGAAGAATTGAATCGCCTTCAGCAAAAACCTCAAGATGCATTTAGCAAATTTTTATACCTTTCTTCTTGTCCTTAATAAAGCAATTAGTCCCCATACTCCAAAAATATATCCTATTCCTCCTATAATATCATGAATTTTAGCTTTATCCATATCTTTTTTAAACTCAAGTAACATTGCTTTAATTCCTGCGGTTTCTTCTGCAACAACCTCTTTTACAATTTTCTTTAAAGTTTCTTCATCAATTCCGCTTATCTTGCTTTTATTCCCTTTGCTTTTTGCAGCTTCGCTTGGAGTAGTTACTTCTTCTGACTCAGCCTCAGTTTCTGACTCTGTAAAGGTATTTTCCTCAGATATACCTTCTACCGTATATTCTGCAAGATGTCCTTCTCCTGCAATTACCTTTACTATAACAGTTCCTTTTTCTTTTACTGAAACCTGGAAATTCCCCTTTTTATCAGTAGTGGTAGAAGCAATTTTATTTCCCTTAGCATCGTAAACCACAATCTGACAGTTCATACAGGGGCTTCCTCCAGAAAAGTAACTTTCTCCTATTATTTTATCTCCTTCTCTATAAGCAAAAATACTTACTTTATGAGCAAAACTTGGTTTACTTAGGAAAAAGATTAAAAAGAAACTTATAATAAATATCCATTTTTTATTCATACACTACCTCCGGTTTTACTTTTAGCAGATAAGTTACTACAAAAGCAGTAATAAAACCTTCTATAATGGCAATAGGAACATGAGCTGCAAGGAGGGTTTTAGCAACAGTTAAGAAGTTTTTTTCAGTAAGGTAAAGTGATAAACTGGTAAAAATACCTGCTAAAAAAATAGATACAAAACCAGCTAAAAAACCTCCTAAGAAACTTAATTTAAGATTTTCTTTTTTAATTAAAGGTCTAAATAAATACCAACATACAACAGCTGGGAAGGCCATATTAAAAGTGTTTACTCCAAGTGTTGTAAGTCCTCCGAATTGAAATAAAAGAGCCTGTAATAACAGACCCAGAAATATAGCCAGAAAAGATGACCAACCAAGCAAAATTCCTACCAGTCCGTTTAAAATTAAGTGTGCTGAAGTAGGACCAATAGGAATGTGAATTAAAGAAGCTACAAAAAAGGTGCTGGAAAGCACTGCTACTTGAGGTAATTTTTCATTTTTTAAATTTTTTAATCCTAAAACCAAACCACTTAGTGTTAAAATCCCCCCTGCCAGAAGAACAGGGGGGGACAGCACCCCCTCTGAAATATGCATTTTACTTTACCCTCCTTGGTTTTGGATAGGCTTTTATCCAGATTACTGCATCAAGCTCCACAGGATATTCTTTACCACCTGGTCCTTTTAAAGTTCCACCATCTCCCAGAGCAGAAAACCCCCACCATCCAGCCCAGGGTATAGTGTATTCAAAATAACCATTCTCATCAGTTTTTACAACCTGAGTAATAAAAGACTCAGCAGGAGTTTTTACATGTTTTGTATTTAAATATTCCACTTCAACTTCAATATTAGGAGCTGGTTTACCATTTAATAATACTCTTCCTCTAAAAGTATTTCCTTCCCAGATAGCAAAGGGTTTTACCAAAGGAATAATCTCAGCCTTAAGTCCAATAGGCTTATCCCATCCGTCTTCCATTCCAAATGCCTCTACATATACCTTGGTAATTTGTTTAATAAATTTTTCTTCGGCTGGCTCAAAGTAAGGTGCTGGATCTACATAAATCTGATAAACTCCCGGTCTCCTAATTTTAAGCACAGATTTATAAATATGCACCTTTTTTTTACTTCCCTTCATAGAAGGAATTAATTTTGATCTCCATTTAAGTTTGATTTTCTTTCCCCTTACCACAGCACCACTGTCAACGATTTTAAAGTCCATATTAGGACCGCCTTCCATAGGATGGGTAAATCTTGCCTCAAGTTTAACTTTGTGACGAGAACCTTCTACATTATCAGTAGAAGGTTTAAGGAGTAAAAAGTGGGCATTGGCAATAGAAGTTGAGAAAAATAACATAGAAGTTCCTAAAATGATACTCTTTAATACTTTCTTCATCTTCTTCCTCCTCTATTAAAATTTTTGCAATTTTATACTTTAATTTTTAACACTATTTTAAAATTTGTCAATAAAAAAATAATTTTTAAAATAAGTTTGCAAAATTATAAAACTAATATTTTTTAAATAGTAACGAATTTTATACTTTCTGAATTTTTATGCGAGTAAAGTTTATATATATATCGGCGAGGTTCATCCCCGTCCAGATCATAGGCGGGCATAAAGCCCGCCGCTACAATAATTTACAAAAAAACAAATCAAATGTAAGGGCGGGATTTATCCCGCCCGAAATTACGGGAGGATATAAAATCCTCCCCCTACATTTCGTCAATACCTAAATCAGCTGTAACGGCGGGGTTTATCCCCGCCAGGTATATCCTACAATTTTTTTCAATTAAAAATATTTTTCAAACAGCCTCATAAAAAACTAACGAATTTTATACTTTCTGAATTTTTATGCGAGTAAAAAATGGAAAGGGGAGAAAGGAAGGAAAGGAAAGGAAAAGAAAAAGAAGGTTATTTAAGCGCCAAATTTTTTTAACCGACCTGCATGAGCTAAAAGAAGGGGCATAAGTTTATAAGCGTAAAATATACCCAGTTCTCCTTTCAGGCATTCTCTTTCGGTAAACCTTTGAGAAAGTTGTCCTAAAACATAGGGAGAATGTATGAGAACTGGAACAGGATGCCAGGAATGGGATTTCATAATACAAGGAGTAGAATGATCTCCTGTAATACAAAGAACAGAAGGCTTTAAAGCTAAAATTTCAGGCAAAAAGGCATCAAATTCTTCTATTATTTTTACCTTGGCTTCAAAGTTTCCATCTTCTCCATAGGAATCAGTCTTTTTTATATGAAGGAAAAAGAAATCAAAATTGTTCCATTCTTTTTTTAAAGCTTCAACCTCATCTTTTAAGGTTGCGCCTTCAAATTTTATAAGTTCCATTCCTACAAGACTTGCAAGTCCTTTATACATGGGATAGGTAGCGATGCAACCTGCTTTTAAACCATATTTTTCCTCAAAAGTTTTCAGCTGAGGCTTTACAGAAAATCCTCTCAATAAAACATAATTTGCTTTTGGTTCATTTTTTAAAAGTTCTGCAGCTTTTGTAATGAATTGTGAAGCTATAGTAGCTACCTTTTTGGCGAGTTCTCCTTCTCCTGCGGGTTGTAAAGGGCTTTTTCCTGTAATCTGAGGATCTGTGTCATTAATAGTCTCTACTTCAGAAGAAACCTTATAAGGGAATCTAAACACTACTACAAATCTGTGTTCCATGCCAGATTTTAAAATAATCTCTGCTTCTTCAATTCTTTTTATATGTTCAGATAGATAGCTTATAAGCCTTTTATTTTCTTCAGTAGGAATACGCCCTGCCCTTCTATCAATAACAACAGGGGTACCATTTTCATATTTAACAGTAGCAAAATTTCCTCTAACAGCTACATCTGTTTCTTTTAATTCTATACCTACTCCTAAAGCCTCCAAAACTCCTCTTCCTATAGTAATTTTTGAAGGATCGTATCCAAAAATTCCTAAATGCCCAGGACCACTTCCAGGAGTAATTCCATAATCAACTGGAATGTGAAGACCTGTAGCTGAATTTTTAACTAACTGATCTAAATTGGGAGTTTTAGCAAATTCTAAGGGTGTTTTACCTTCTTTGCAAGGTAAATCCCCTACCCCATCCATTACAGCAAGGATAATTTTTGAGTCTCCTTTTTTTATTACTTTTTCTAATATATCCATATCAATTTCCTCCTTTCATATTTTTATTTAAATAGCTCTATCTTTCCAGAGTTTTTCCAGTTCTTCTTCCTCTTCGTCTTTCTTTTTAACCCACATTTCCCAGTCCATTCTTTTTTCAAAAAGATTAACCTCCTGTCTGATAAGCCTTTCCTTAAAGTCAGGATGGGACAAATAAGGAAGAGCTGCTTTTAGAAAATTCTCTTTCATACTTGTAAAAAGTTCTGATACTTGATCTTCTGGAACAAAGGTTCTTTCTTTTCTATAACGATAATATACCTTACCATCAGTTTTTTCTAAAAACATTTTATAATAATTTTCATTGGAAAAATCTTTTTCTTCAGGCACAACTCCGATTTGAATAAGAAGTCCTACAAGCCAGCGATCTCCAGCCAGTTTTCTGGAATAATTCCATATTTCCAGAGTAAGACCATTTTCCAGCTGGATTTTCTCAACCATTTTTCCCTCCCAGAGCGGTTTATGCGTTTTTGATGGTGGCAGCCACTTATATGCCATTGTTTAACAATTTAAAAGAATTTAAAAATTCTGCAACCCATCTTATTTTCACTTTTGAAAAAGTGTAAGAATTATTTAAAAAGGATGAGGGTGTTTAAATTTTAATTGAAGAAAATTGTAGCGGGCTTTATGCCCGCCTATAATTTTCAGGCGGGGGTAAACCCCGCCGCTACATATGTGGACTCTTGTGAATTAATTTTTTAACTCCCCCTCAAAAAAGGATTGACTTAAAAAAATTGTATCATAATTTTAAAATAAATAAAAACAAAAATCAAAAGGAGATGGGATTATGAGTAGGAGTAAAGGTTTCACACTAATTGAGCTTTTAATTGTTGTTGCTATTATTGCTATTTTAGCAACTATTGCTATTCCCCAGTTTACTAAGTATAGAAAAAATGCAGCTAAAGCTGCGTGTATTGCTGATTTAAGAAATGCTTTAACTCAATGTGCAGCTTACCTTGCTGAACATCCAGATGCTTCTATAGACGATTGTGATAGCAACATAAGTGATACTCAAAATGTAGATATTACTGATTTTGGAAATGATACTAATGACAATATTTATGTAAAAGGCACTTGTAAAGGAGCTTATAGTGGGAAAACTATTACGCTCTGGAGTAATGGAACTGTGGAAGAGGAGTAAAAAATAAAATGTGGTGATATTAATTATGTTACCTTTAGATAAATTAAAGGATTTTTTTGAAAAACTTGGGTTTATAGATTTTGCAGTGCTTTTTGGGTCTTATGCAAGAAACGAAGAGCTTGTAATGAGTGATGTTGATTTAGCTATTCATACTTCTAAAGACCTTGATCTACCTGAGATAGGGGCAATTATATCTCAACTTGAGAAACTTCTTGGATTAGAAGTAGATCTGGTAATTTTGAATAATTTGTATAAAAAAAACCCGCTTTTTGCTTATAATATTTTAAAAGAGGGAAAAGTGCTTTTTTGTAAAGATAAAAATAAATGGATTAACTTTAAAACCTGGACTTATATTTTTTATTTTGATCATAAACCTTTGTATAATATGTGTAACAAAGCCCTGTTAAAACGCATTAAAGAAGGAAAATTTGGAATACGTCCATGCTTGAACGGATAAAATTATTAGAAGAAAATTTATCAATTTTAGAGAAACTCAAAAGCACACTTACTTTAGAAGATTTAAAAAAGGACAAAACTAAGGAATGGGCTATTAGATATGGTTTTTATGAAAGTATTCAAATTTTAATAGATATTTCCTGTCATTTGGTTGTGAAATATAATTTAGGGGATCCTAAAAGTTATTCAGAATGTATTGAACTTCTTAAAAAATTTGAATATATTTCCGAAGAGCTTGCTGAAAAATTGATAAAAATGGTAGGATTAAGGAATCTTCTTGCTCATGAGTATATAAAAATTGATCCCCAAAAACTTCTAAATTACCTTCAAAATTTAGGGGATTTTTACGAGTTTATTAAAAGTGTGGTAGAGTATTTATAAATTTTAAAAATTTTCCTTCCCCTCTTGACATCTAAGGAAAAAATGTTTTATTATATAAAAAACTGTGTAAAAAGTGGCGGCGTAGCTCAATTGGTTAGAGCATGTGGCTCATATCCACAGGGTTGGGGGTTCGAGTCCCTCCGCCGCCACTGAATAAAAAAGGCGGCGTAGCCAAGTGGTAAGGCGACGGCCTGCAAAGCCGTGAATCCGGGGTTCGAATCCCCGCGCCGCCTC
>CAZQIW010000050.1:0-11031 GCA_964593845.1 uncultured Thermodesulfatator sp.
AGAAAAAAAATAAAAAAATTTACTTTTTTAAGTTTCAAGTTATTTCTTCTCCCTTTAACTCCTGAATTTTTAACTCACTTTTTAGATTCTCTAAAGAAAAGTAATATCGTGTATGATATAAATTCTAAAAAATAAAATAGTATGTGATTTTTATCACAAATAGAAAAATAGGGGAATTTTTCCCCTTGACATTTTGGAGTTTTTTTTTAATCTTTGGTGGTATAAAGTGGTAAAAAGTGGAAAATAATGTTTAGAGGAAAATTTAAACATAATATAGACAATAAAGGAAGGTTTAGTCTTCCTGCAAAGTTTAGAGAGGTGCTGAGAGTAAAGTATGGAAGTGAAAATCTGGTAATTACCAATTATCCAGATTGTTTAGTGGCTTATCCTGTAAAAGAATGGCAGAAGATTGAAGAAAAATTATTAAATCTTCCCTGGGATGTGCCTGAAGTGAGACAGTATGTAAGGTATTTTTTAGGTTCTGCAGAGGAGTGCCAACCTGATAAACAGGGTAGAATCCTTCTTCCTCAATCCCTTAGAGAAGAAATAAACCTGGAGAAAGAAGTAATACTCCTTGGAATGTTAAATCACTTTGAGATATGGAATCCTAAGGACTTGGAAGAAAAGTTTAAGGATACCAAGGCTAATTTCAATCAACTTATGCAAATAATTAATCCTTATCTTACAGGAGCGAAAAATTTATCGGCATGAACCAGTTTTATTAAAAGAAGTTTTGGAGTGGTTAAAAGTGGAGAAAGATAAAATTTATGTAGATGGGACTGTGGGTTTAGGAGGGCACAGTGCTGCTATTTTAGAAGCCTCCTCTCCTACAGGGATTTTATACGGTTTTGAATGGAATGAAGATTCTTTTAAATTTGCAAAAGAGCGTTTAAGTAAGTATGGTTCAAGGGTAAAGCTTTTTAATAAAAGTTTTGTTTATATAAAAGAAGAGTTACAAAAGGAAGGGATTCTTGTTGATGGAGTGCTTCTGGATTTAGGTTTATCTTCTTTTCTGCTTGAAGGATCTGGAAGAGGGTTTTCTTTTCAAAAAGATGAGCCTCTTGATATGAGAATGAGTTATCTTACGGATATTACAGCAAGGGATATATTAAACTCTTACAGTTTTGAAAAGATTAAATGGGTTTTTATAAAGGGAGAAGTCCCAAGAGCTGAAAGATTTGCTAAGTTTATTTGCGAAAGGAGAAAAAGAAAACCTTTTGAAACAACGCAGGATCTGGTTCAGGCAGTTAAAGAGTTTTATAAAACTTCAAGAAAAGACTTGCTTGCAGTAGTTTTTCAAAGTTTAAGAATAGAGGTTAACAAAGAGCTTGAAAATTTAGAAATAGCTTTAAAAGAACTTCCAGATATTTTAAAACCCTCAGGAAGAATAGTAATTATCTCTTTTCATTCTTTGGAAGACAGACTGGTAAAACATGCTTTTAAAAATGATCCCAGGTTAAAAGTGCTTACTAAAAAACCTATTGTTCCTTCTCAAGAAGAGATAAGGAAAAATCCCAGGGCAAGAAGTGCCAAAATGAGAGTAGGAGAAAGGGTATGGTAGCTAATAAAGCTTTGATTTACAAACCAGGGGTGCATACAGATTCTCTTAGTAGAAAAGAAGTTAAAGCAAAGAAAAAGAAGAAAGTAGAAAAGGTTTCTTTAAAAGAAGTAATAAAAGAGTTTTTAATAAATGGAGTGCTTTTATTTTTGGGAATTTTAACTTTTGTTTTTACAGTGGGAATATGTTATAAAATTTTTATTTTAACCAAGTTAAAAATAGAAAATCACAGACTGGCTCAGGAAAATAAGGAGTTAAAAAGACAATATCAGCTTTTAACCTCAAGGGATGTAGTTTTAACCAAGGCTAAAAAACTGGGGCTTAGACCTCCTGAAAAAAATGATTACTTGGGGTTGGAGTGATGATTAAAAAAAGCACCCCTAAAATTCTTCTGTTTTTAACGGCATTGTTAATAATTTCAGTGTGTATTTTGGACTTTTCTGTTGAAAAAGTTAAAGGAAAGGGATTTTATCCTAAAACAAAAAGAGGCTATATTTTTGATAGAAATTTTGAACCCATAGTAATTTCCTCAGAGAATTACAAGGCTTATTATCTTATTAAAGATAGTATTGGATCGGCTGATATTCCTCCTGTAGTGAGAAAGTATATAGGATCAGTTTTAAATTTGCCAAAAAAAGGACTAATTTTTATCTCTGATAATCTTTCCTTAGATGAGCTTAATCAATTGAAAAAAGAGAAAAATGTAATTATTGAAAAAAGTTTTAAAAGAAAACTGCTTGAGCCTTATTTAAAATTTTTAATAGGTGAAACCTTTAATGGATACGGTGTTTCTGGGCTGGAAAAAGTTTTTGATGACATATTACAGAAAGGAAAACCTGTAACTTTATCCATAGACTTGAGATTAGAAAAAAAACTTTATAATCTAAGTAGACCTTTTGAAGAATATAACTTTGCAGCAGCTTTGTTTGATTTAAGAACAGGAGAGGTTCTTGCCTATATTGAAAATAGTAAAGCGGGATTGTTTAACTTATACTATCCTGTTTCTATTTTTGGAATCACTAAAAGACATCTTCCAGATTTTAAATGGACTCTGGGAGATGAAAATGTAATCAGAGTGAATAATGAAGAAAAAATAAATCTTTGGTATTTATCAAAACTATACATGGATACGATTTGTAAAATTCCAATGACTCTCACTTTACTTTATACGAAAAAACAGATATGTAATTTAGAGCCAAACTTTTTAGAAAGAAAAAAAAATACTTACTTTTTTAATAAAGGATTTATTAATGTGTATTTTAAAAATAGCAAAATGATGGTAGTGGTTTTAATTTCTCCTTCTAAAATAAAAGCTGAAGAGTTTTATACACTAAACAAAAAACTGGATAATTTGGTTAACTTAAGTTTATGAAGACTTTAAAAGAATTAATAAAAAATGTAAAAATACTAAAATGGAATGTTTTAAAACCAGAGGAGATTTTGGATAAAATTATAATAAAAGGAATCACTGATAATTCCAAGGAAGTAAAACCAGGTTATATATTTATTGCAAGAAAAGGGACAAAATTTAATGGAGAGGACTTTATTGAAGAAGCTGTTAAAAATGGAGCAGTGGCAATTTTAAGAGAAACCCCTTTTGAAGAAAGCCAAAAAAAATCTCCTGCTGTTCAACTTCAGGTAAAAGACATAAAAGAAGCCACCTCACAGCTGGTTTTAACCTTTTACGACCATCCAGAGGAAAAGCTTAAGCTTATCGGAGTAACAGGAACAAATGGAAAAACCTCAGTGAGCTTTTTTACAAAAAGTGTTTTAAACTTATCAGGGCTAAAGGCAGGATACATAGGGACACTTTTTTATGAAACTGATAGAAGAATGCCTGCTTCTGAAACAACCCCTTCTATAATTAAAATAGCACCTTTATTAAAAGAGATGGTAGATAAAAATTTAAAAGCCTGCATAATGGAAGTTTCCTCTCATGCTCTTCATCAGGATAGAATTTTGGGGTTAAAATTTGATGTAGCTGCCTTTACCAATCTTTCCAGAGATCACTTAGACTATCACAAAGGAATGGAAGAGTATTATCAAGCGAAAAAAAAGCTTTTTACCTGCTATCTGAAGTCTTCTGGAAAGGCTGTAATTTCCTTAGAAACAGAATACGGCAGAAGGCTGGCAAAGGAATTAGAAGAGAGTTTAAAAGAGCGGATAATGGTAGTAAATAACGGGGAAATAAATGTAGAAATTCTGGATAATAAAAATGGCTTAGCTCTTTTAATAAACTTATTTGGTAAAAACTATAAGGTTCAGACTCAGCTATTTGGGGATTATCAAGCAAAGAATGTGGCAACACTTTGTGGTATTTTACTTTCCATAGGATATAAGCCTGAAGATATAGTAAAGTATTTAAAAGAATTAAAAAATCCAGTAGGAAGGCTTGAGCTGGTAGCAAGTTATAAGGGAGCTAAAATTTTTGTAGATTATGCTCATACTCCTTCTGCCTTAGAGGAAGTTTTAAAAAGTTTGCAATTATTAAAGAAAAGAAGAATTTTTTTAGTTTTTGGGTGCGGAGGTAATAGAGATAAAGGCAAAAGGGCTCTTATGGGGGAGGTGGCTTGTAAGTTTTCAGATTATATTATTTTAACTTCAGATAATCCAAGATTTGAGGATCCATTGAGAATTATTGAAGATATAAAAAAAGGTATAAATGGAACACTTTATGAAGTAATACCTGATAGAAGAGAGGCTATTAAAAAGGCTGTAGAGCTTTTAGAAGAGGGAGATGTTCTTTTAATAGCAGGGAAAGGGCATGAAACCTATCAGGAGATTTGTGGTAAAAGATATCCCTTTTCCGACCAGGAGGAGGTTTTAAAGGCTATTCAAAAAGAAGGAGGTTAAAAAGTAATGAATGTAGAAAATAGAATTTCTACAGAAGAGGTAATAAAGGGAACCAAGGGAATGCTTGTTAATGGAGATATGGGGATAATTTTTAGAGGGATTTCTACAGATACAAGGGTTATAAAGCCTGGATATCTTTTCTGGTGTTTAAAGGGGGAAAGGTTTGATGGACATGATTTTTGGAAAGATGCTATAGACAAAGGGGCTAAAGGGCTTGTAATTTCTCATTTTCCATCTGGTTTCAGAGTAGAGGAGCTTCCTAAAACCATATCAGTTATTCTTGTAAGAGATACTTTACAAGCCCTTGGAGATCTGGCTCATTTTTGGAGAAAAAAGCTTAATATACCTCTGGTGGCAATTACAGGCTCCTGCGGAAAAACTACAACCAAAGAACTAACTTTTGAAATACTTTCTAAATTTTGGAAGTGTGCCAAGAGCGAAGCTAATTATAATAACTTAATAGGTGTGCCTCTTTCTATACTTGCTATAAAAGAGGGAACAGATATAGGGATTCTGGAGCTTGGGACCAATACACCAGGAGAAATAGAAAGACTTTCTCAAATAGTTTCTCCTCAGGTTTCAGTTATTACCTCTATTCATCCCTCCCATCTGGAAGGACTTGGTTCTATAGAAGGAGTGCTGGAAGAAAAACTAAGTTTATTTAAAAATACTGCAGCTTCTGGAACTTTAATTTACAATTATGATCAGGAAATTTTGAGAGAACGGATTAAAGAGTTTTCTCAGGAAAAAATTTCCTTTGGATTTAGTAAGGAAGCTGATGTATCTCTTCAAAATCTGGAAAGCACTCAGGAAAGAATGAGGGGAAGTTTTATTATTAGAGGAAAAGAATATTCCTTTGAAATTCCCAATATAGGAAAACACAACCTTCAGAATCTCTTAGCCTCTCTTGCAGTAGCAGTGAGTTTTGATCTGGATCTGTCAAAGATTATACCAGAGCTTGGAAGCGGGATAAATCTTTTTCAAAGAACAAAATTTCATAAAAAAGGGGATGTTTTAATAATAGATGATACATATAATGCTAATCCAGCCTCCATGCAGGCAGCTTTTGAGATGTTGAAAGATTTTTCAGATTATAAGAAGCGAGTTCTTATTCTGGGAGATATGAAGGAGCTTGGGGAAGATTCAGAAAAATATCACAGAGAAATAGGAGAATTAGCAGGAAAAATAGGAGATTTAGCTTATTTTATAGGGGAAATGGCTGATTTTTATGCCGAAGGATTTTCAAATTTTGCTAAGCCTTTTAAAGTCTTTAAAAATGTGGAAGAGTTTTTAGAAAAAATACCTATAGAAGAAATAAAAGAGCTAAGTAAAGAAAAAATGCTTATTTTAGTAAAAGGGTCCAGGGCTTTAAAAATGGAAAGAATAGTTGAAAAACTTAAGGAGGAGCTTTCTTAAGTGTTTTATCACTTACTTTACCCACTTAGTGATATATGCATAATTTTTAATATTTTTAAGTATATAACTTTTCGTATGATTTGCGGGGCAGTGAGTGCTTTTTTTCTGGTATATTTTTTAATGCCAGGCTTTATAAATTTTATGAAGAAAAAACAATTTGGTCAGATAATAAGAGAGGAGGGACCTTCTCATCATAAGGTAAAGACAGGAACCCCTACTATGGGAGGAATTATAGTTATACTCTCTATAATAGTCTGCACTTTACTCTGGTGTAAACTTACCAACCCTTTTGTATGGCTTGCTCTGTTTGTTCTTTTTTCCTTTGGTTTTGTAGGATTTCTGGATGATTATCTTAAAATAAAAAGAAAAAAGAATCTCGGTTTAAGAGCCCGTGAAAAGATCTTGTTTCAGATTATCCTTTCGGGAATTTTTTATTTTATTTTATTTGAGTTTCTTGGCTTTTCCACCAGATTAAACTTACCTTTTTTTAAAGATATTATAATCAATCTTGGAATAGTTTATTTTTTCTTTAGTATGCTTGTAATTATTGGAAGTTCCAATGCTATGAATTTAACCGATGGATTGGATGGTCTTGCAATTGTGCCTTTTATGGTAATTGCCGGGGTTTACAGTATTATAAGCTATGTAACAGGGCATATTAAATTTGCTCATTACTTATATTTACCTTACATTCCCTATGCTGGAGAGCTTGCAATTTTTTGTGCTATTTTAATAGGGGCAGGACTGGGTTTTCTCTGGTATAATTCTCATCCAGCAGAGATTTTTATGGGAGATGTGGGCTCATTGGGATTAGGAGCAAGTGTGGGAGCTATTTCTATAATGACCAAGCAGGAACTTATTCTTGTAATTGCAGGTGGAATTTTTGTTGTGGAAGCCCTTTCAGTAATATTACAGGTGGGTTATTTTAAGTTAACTGGTGGAAAAAGATTGTTTAAAATGGCACCCATTCATCATCACTTTGAATTAAAAGGATGGCCTGAAAATAAAGTGGTGGTGCGTTTTTGGATTATAGCAATTATTTGTGGACTTCTGGCTTTAAGCACCCTTAAGATAAGGTAAAGATTATGGATTTAAAAAATAAAAAAGTAATAGTTATAGGATTTGGAAAAAGTGGACAGGCTGCAGCTAAGCTTCTTTTAAAAAAGGGAGCCGAGGTGATAGTTTCTGATGTAAGACCGAAGGAAGAAATAGGCTCTCAACTTGTGAATAAATTTGAGGCTGAAGGCGCTATCTTTGAAACAGGGGGACATAAATCCGAGACCTTTTTATCTTCAGATTTAGTGGTGGTAAGTCCAGGTGTTCCAAGAACTGTTTATGAAATTTGTTTAAAAAAAGGAATACCGGTTATAAGTGAGATTGAGTTAGCCTGGCAGTTTTTACCTTTTAAAGAAGAGACAATAGCTATTACAGGAACAAATGGAAAAACCACTACCACTGCTATTGTTTCAGAACTTTTAAAACTTTCGGGATATAAAGTATTTACAGGTGGAAATTATGGGATTCCTTTATCAGAGCTGATTTTAGCTGAAACAAAAGTGGATAAGGTTGTGCTTGAGATTTCAAGTTTTCAATTAGAAAATATAAAAACCTTTGCTCCAAGAGTAGGTATTCTTTTAAATATTACGCCTGATCATTTGGAAAGATATGTTTCAGAAGAGGAATATGCCTTTTATAAATATCGCTTATTTGAAAATCAGGGAGAGAATGATTTCAGCATTTTACCTTATGAAGAGAAGTGGTTTAAGAGATTTAAAGAGATGGTGAGGGGAGAAAAGAAATTTTTTAGTGAAGAAGAAAACAAGGAAGTTTCAGCTTATTTAAAAGATGGGGAAGAGTTTGTGCTAAGATTGGAGGAAGAGGAGAGATATTCCTTTTTTGGATTTAAGTTAATGGGATTGCATAATAAAATAAACTATATGGTAGCAGCTTTGGGAGCAAGATTAATTGGGGCAAAACCTGAAAGTGTAAGGGAGTTGATAAAAGAATTTACAGGTTTTCCTCATAGATTAGAGTATGTAGGGTGTTTTGGAGGGGTGTATGTTATAAATGACTCTAAAGCAACAAATGTAGATGCAACTTTGCAGGCTTTAAAAGGGCTTACAGGTTCTATTATTTTAATTCTTGGGGGAAGGCACAAAGGAGCTTCTTATACTCCTTTAATTCCTTATATAAAAGAAAAAGTAAAGTGTTTGATTTTAATGGGGGAAGCCCGTTACATTATGGCAGAAGAGCTGAGAGACCTTACTGAAACTTTTATGGTGGAAAATCTTCAAAAAGCTGTGGCTCTTGCTTTAAAAATGGCTGAACCAGGAGATATGGTGCTTCTTTCTCCTGCGTGTTCAAGCTTTGACCAGTTTAAGAGTTATGAAGAAAGAGGAGATGTATTTAGAGAGCTTGTTTTTAGATATGCCCCTTTATTTTTGAAAGAAGGAACTAAAGAGGTTTACCATTGAGATGGCTTATAGTGGCAGGTGGAACAGGAGGACATTTGTTTCCAGGTATTGCAGTTGGAGAGGAACTGCTTAAACTGGGAAGAGAGGTATATTTTGTTTCAGGAACCAGAAAGGTGGAAAGAGTAATTTTAAAAAATAAACCTTTTAAAGTGTATGAACTTGAGGTTGAGGGATTTTTAGGAAGGTCCATAGTTAATAAAACAAGAGCATTTGTTAAAATGATTAGAGCTTTTTTAAAAGCCTATAAACTGATCAAAAAATTAAATCCTGAGATTATTTTTGCAACAGGAGGATATATATCTTTTCCTGTAGTTGCAGCTGCTAAACTTCAGGGTAAAATAACAGGACTTCATGAACAGAATATAGAGCCAGGGCTTGCTAATAGAGTTTTGAGTAAACTGGTGGATAAGGTTTTTATAAGTATTAAGGGAAGTGAAAAGTATTTTCCAGAGAGAAAAATAATTTTTTCAGGAAACCCAATAAGAAAAGAACTGCTGAATAAAAAGTCAAGAGAACATCCTGGTAAGGGACTTTTAATTCTGGGAGGAAGTCTGGGGGCAAGATTTATTAATGATTTAGCTTTAAAGGTTGTTCCAGAGCTTTTGAAGTCCTTTTCAGACCTTTTTATAATTCATCAAACAGGTCTTGAGGATTTTGAAAGGGTTAAGAGGGAGTATACGAAGATGCTTGATCCAGCCCAGAAGGACAGGATAAGGGTTTATGCTTTTATAGAAGATATGAATTGGGCTTATTCTCAGGTTGATCTTGTTCTTGGAAGAGCAGGAGCCACTACTCTGGCAGAGCTTTTTGCAGTGGGAATTCCAGCTATTTTTATTCCCTTTCCCTATGCTACCAATAACCATCAGGAAAAAAATGCAAGCATTGTTGCTGAAAAAGGTGGAGCAATTTTAATAAGACAAAGCGAAGCCACTCGTGATAAAGTTTTAAGCGAATTATCAAAGCTTTTAAATTCTCCTGAGAAATTGAAAAGTATGTCTAAGGCTATGCAAGGGTTTTTTATAAAGGATTCTGAAAAGATTATTATAAATGAATTGGAGAGGTTGGTAAAAAATGCTTAATTTTGATAAGAATGAGAAAAAACATATTCATTTTATAGGAATTGGTGGAGTTGGAATGAGCAGTTTGGCTTTAATTTTAGCTTCCTTAGGGCATAAAGTTACAGGCTGCGATATAGCAAAAAGTAAATATACCAGAATGCTGGAGGAATCAGGAATACAGGTATATTACCATCATTCTCCAGAACATGTAGAAAAAGCTGATATTGTAGTTTATTCCTCTGCTATTTCTCAGGATAATGAAGAGCTTGTTTATGCCAAAGAAAAGGGAATCTGGGTAATACCACGGGCACAGATGCTTTCTGAAGTAATGAATTTTTATCCTAAGAGTATTGTGGTTGCTGGATCTCATGGAAAAACTACTACTACTTCAATGATAGCGGAGGTTTTAATAAATCTTGAGAAAAATCCTACTGTGGTGGTAGGAGGAATAATTAATAATATTAAAACTCATTCAATTTTAGGAAAAAGTGAATATCTGGTAGCAGAGGCAGATGAGAGCGATGGCTCTTTTTTGTGTTATAATCCATACATAGAAGTGATTACAAATATTGATAAAGAACACTTGGATTTTTATGCTGATTTTAATGCAGTTAAAAGGGCTTTTATAAATTTTATTAAAAAATGTTCTCCTGATGGAAAAGTAGTTTTATGTGGTGATGATAAAGGAATAAGAGAGGTATTACAGGAAATTTCTGGTCCTTTTTTACTTTATGGGTTTTCTTCTGAAAATCATCTTGTAGGTAAAATAATAGAAGATGGAGGATATCCCCTGGTAGAAGTTTACTATAATGGAAATTATCTGGGGACGCTAAGGCTTTCAGTTCCTGGAAAGCACAATGTTCTCAATGCACTTGCCACTATTGGAGTAGCTTTAATTTTGAATTTACCTATAAGCAAAGTATTTAAAGTGCTTAAAAATTTTAAAGGAGCAGGGAGAAGACTTGAAGTTAAAGGAATCTGGAAAGGAGCTATTTTAATGGATGATTATGCTCATCATCCTACAGAAATCAGAGCTTCGCTTGAAACCTTAAGAAAAGTATATAAAAACAAAACCTTAGTGCTTATTTTTCAGCCTCACAGATATAGTAGAGTAAAAGCTTTATGGGATGAATTTTTACTGGCTTTAAAAGATCCTGAAATTTTGATTTTAACAGAGATTTATCCTGCAAGTGAAAAGCCTCTTCCTGGAGTTTCAGGATATACTTTTTATGAAAATGTAAGAAATATAAGGGGCACAAAGCCTACTTTTTTTGCTGAAAATTTTGAGGAAGTTTTGGAGCTTCTGGAAAAGCTGAATGACAAAAATCAAGTAATTATAACAATGGGAGCCGGGGATATTTATAAACTTCATAAAAAGCTTTTAAATGAAAGTGTAGAAGTAAAGTATGCAGTTTAAAGAACTGGAAGATGTTTTAAAGGAGCTAAGGGTTGAGTATAAAAAAGAGGAGGTTTTAGCAGATTATACTACTATTAAAATAGGAGGACCTTGCAGGGTTATGATATTCCCTATGGGAATTTCTGAGATAGTAAAAATTTTAAGATTTTTAGAAGAAAAAGGAATAAAATACTTTATCCTTGGAGGAGGAAGTAATTTACTTGTAGGAGATGAAGGTTTTGATGGTGTAGTTGTAAATTTAGAAAAGTTTAAAGG
>CAZQIW010000051.1:0-10753 GCA_964593845.1 uncultured Thermodesulfatator sp.
AAAATATTACAAAAAATTTAAAAATTTTTCAACAAGTTGTTAATATATCTTTCCCTTATGATTTAATAATTTTTGATTATTTTAAAATACAGAATCTTCCAAGTGAGGAGGAAATAAAATTAAAGATAAATGAGGAGATCCCTTATAAAATAGAAGATGTATATTACAGCTACTATATAGTTCCTGAAAAAGAGTTTTACAAAGTTTTTTATTTAGTAGCAAAAAAGGAAATAATAGAACAGTATATAAGACTTTTCAATACGCTGAGTTATGATATAAATAATATTGATGCAGACTTTATTAATTTACATAATCTTACAGAGTTTATGGGGGAACATAGTTCCAGAATAATTATAGATTGGGGATATAACAAAATTAAAATGTTATTTTGTGATGAGGATTTTCCTATATATGGAAAGGAACTTTTTAACTTAGGGCTTAAAAAATTAGAAAAAGATATAATAAATAAATTAAAAGTAGAACCTAATTTGGCAGAAGAAATAATAATTAATTCTGGAAAAAGCGAAGAATATTCAGATTTTAAACAAGTTTATACAGATTATCTTAATGAAGCAATTAGTGAAATTGAGTATGCTATTAATTTTGTTAGGGAGAAGTTTAATATTAATATTGAGACCATATTTTTAATAGGTGGAGGAGCAAGACTTCCCAATATTTTGGAGATTTTAGAAGATAAGTTAAAAATTAAAACTACACATCTAAAAATAGAGAAAAAATTAAAAATTTCAAGAGATATAGAACCATCTTATATGAAAATAATAAATACTCATGGAGCTATAGCAGTAGCTACTGCTTTAAGAGAGTTTATATGATAATAAAGTTTAATTTATGCCCTATTCAAAAAACAGAAAAATCTGAAAAATTTCAGCAGAAGCTTAAATTTTATAAAGTTTTTTTGGGATTATTAATTGTAACTGTTCTGTTTATAGTAAAAGAGATAATTTTTTTGGAATATGGACTTAAAGATTTACAACGAGAGAAATTAGAAAAGGAAGAGCTTCTTATAAAGTATAAAAAAATTGCCCAAAAGATAGAAAGACTTAAACAAGAAAATAGAAAAATAAAAGAACATATTTCAATTGTATTGAAATTGAAAAGATTTCAAAATGAACAATTAAAAAAGATAGAGTTTTTAATTTCCCAGATTCCAAGAAATAGGATTTATTTTAGGGAATTAATAATAACACCTTCAAAAGCAGCAATTTCTGGATGGGGATTGGATATGAACGATATAACAAATTATCTGGGAAAGCTTGGAGAAGCTAAAGAAATGATTAAAGAAGTTAACCTTAAGCATCTAAAAAAAGAAGGGTTTTTAATAAATTTTAAAGCAGAGGTAAATTTTAAATGCAATATGTTTTAGAACGAATAAAAATTTGGGAAGAAGAAACCTCTACCAGAGAAAAATTTGCCATTTTTGGAATTTTTATATTTGTTTTATATTTGTTCTATAAATTTTACTATCTTCCCACTAAGGAAAAAATAGAAATTTTAAAAAATGATATTTACAAATTAGACTTAGAAATTAAAAAATATAAAAGATGTATTATCAAAGCAGAAGGATTGAATGAAAAAATTAAAAAAAGGAAAGAATTTTTAAATACAATAACAGCTTTATTTCCCGCTAAAAAAGAAATTGCCGAGGTTTTACAAAGAATTTTTGATACTGCAAAGAAAAATAATTTGGAAATTCTTTTATTTGAACCTCAAAAAGAGATACCTAAGGATTATTATAAAATAGTGCCTTTAAAAGTTGAATTTACAGGTAATTTTAAAAACATTATAAACTTCCTTAATGAAATAAATAATTTACCTTGTTTAATAGCATTAAACCAGATAGACTTTAGAAGCACAGGTAAACAATTAAATGTGATAGCTACTTTTTATACTTTTCAATATACTGGAAAACCTTTAAGAAATAAAAAAAGAAAATGAGAGGTTTAATTTTAGCTTTAATATTTTTGTTTTTTATAATAGGTTGTAATAAAAAGAAGAAGCAGAATTTTACTCAGGTGCAATTCCAAATTAAAAGAAATGTTATAGATAAAGAACTTGAAAGATGGCAAAAAGAAATAACAACCTCTGGTTATGTTATTGATAGTAAAAAACTTATAGATCCTTTTAAATTTGTTCCAGCAAATAATTCTCTTATTTCACAGGATTCATTTTCTTTAAAACTGGTAGGAATTTTAGAGAAAAATGGTGAAAAAATGGCTTTGTTAGAAGATAAAAATAAAATAGGATACATTGTTACTCCAAATACTCGGATAGGGAAGTTTAAAGTGTTAAACATTGGAAAGGATTATATAACAGTGCAACAAGAGATTATTAATGTTTATGGAAAAAAGGAAAAAATAAAGAAAGTATTGAGGTTAGGTAAAGATTAAAGATATATGCAGAGGGATTTTAGGGTTATTGTTGTAATTTTGGTTATATTAGTTTTTACTTCTCGGGTTTATGCATTTTTTAAAGGGGTATATCTAAAAAATGTGCTTTTTTTAAAAGAGCCTTTAGAAAGATTGGTTTTAATTTTTAATAAAAAGCCTGAATACAAAATATTTAAAAAAACAAATAAGCTGAAAATTGAACTAATAGATACATTTCCTCAAACCATTGCCTGGACTAAGGAACTTCCAAGAGATATTTTTAAAAAAATAAGTATTTTTTTTGAAGAAAAGAAATTTTGTTTAGAATTTGTCCTGAGTAAAGATTTTAATTTTCAAACTATTTTTATGGAAAATAAAATAATTATTGAGCTTCTGTGGAAGGAAAGAAATAGTTTCAAAAAAATTTCAAAGAAAAAGAAAAAGGTAAAAAGTTTAAAAAGAAAGTTTGAAAATGATTTACAAGATTTATTAGAGGTTAAGATTAAGTATCCTCAATATAAAATATTGGCAAACTTTACAAAAGTTCAGATTCCTTTAACTCAGAATGAATATAAAGGAACTCCAATAAGTGTAGACTTCCAGAATGCTGATTTACATGCTGTTTTTAGACTTCTGGCTAAAACAGGAGGAATAAATATTATTGTAAGTGAAAAAGTAAAAGGAAGAGTTACACTAAAAGTAGAAGAGGTGCCCTGGGATTTACTTTTTGATGCGATTCTTGCAAATTACGGATTGGCTAAGATAAAAATTGGGAATATAATAAAAATTGTAACTCTGGAAGAACTTAAAAAAGAAATGGATTTATATAAAGATTATGTTAAATCCATAGCTGAAAGCAATGAAGCTTTAAAAACTGAAATAGAGGCAAAAAGAGATATTTTTCAAGCCTGGCAGGAACTTCGGGAGAAAAAAAATATTCTTATAACAAAAACTTACAAACTTAAGTATATAAGAGCTGGGAAATTTATAGACTTACTTAAAAAACAAACACTTTCGGATAAACTGAAAAAGTTATTTAAAGAACCTAATAAAATTACTGAAGATCCTTTAACCAATACCCTTATTGTTAAAGCAACTCAGAAAATTTTGAATGAGCTGGATAGGATTATAAAAGAAATAGATAAGCCAAGACCACAAATTCTTATAGAAGCCAGGATTGTAGAGATAAATGAAAGCTATGTCCATAATTTAGGAATTAAATGGGGAGGGGCTGCTTGGAAAGCTGGGGCACACAGTATATGGGGAGTTTCTGCTAATCCTTCTTTTACTCCTGGAGCCACTTCTTATAACTATCCTGGAGGGGGATTAAATACAGGTAGTGCAACTATTACTTTTTCTTCTCCTACTGCTGTAGATCTTGGAATTCCAGAGCCTACCAGTAGTTTGGGAATTCTTTTAGGCTATTTTGGAGATACCGCTGCGATTTTAGATATGCAACTTTCTGCTTTAGAACAGGAAGGTGCTGGAAGAATTATTTCCAAGCCCACTATTCTTACCTTAGATCAGGAAACAGCTGAAATTCAACAAGGTTATAAAATACCCTATTTAAAATTAGCAGCTAATTTACAAAAAGCTTCTACAGACTTTATAGATGTAGGTTTAAAATTAAAAGTAACTCCATGTCTTACTGCAGGAGGTAAAATATTGTTAGATATTTCTATAGAAAAATCCACTCCTGATTGGACTCATACTGTGAATGGTATTCCTGCTTTAAGCACCAGCACTATTCAAACAAGTGCCCTTGTAGATAATAGAGAAACCTTAGTGCTGGGAGGGATTAAAATAAAAGATATTTCTGAAACTGTGGACAAAGTTTCTGGTTTGGCGAAGATACCCATTTTAGGAGAAATTTTTAAAAGAAAAGAAAAAAACTTATCTGATAAAGAACTATTAATTTTTATTACTCCTAAAATTGTATATATTCCTATTGCTGGAATTGATTATTAAGGTTATGAAAGAAGTTATAGTAATTGGAGGCGGATTAGCAGGTTCAGAGGCAGCATGGCAACTTGCTCAAAGGGGCATAAAAGTAAAATTGTTTGAAATGCGCCCCTTAAAAATGACCCCTGCTCATAAAACAGAAAAGTTCGCTGAATTAGTTTGCTCCAATTCCTTAAGATCCAAAGAACTTAGTAAAGCTGTAGGACTTTTAAAAGAGGAGCTAAAAATTTTAAGATCTTTAATTATGGAAGCTGCGATTAATTGTGAAATAGAAGGAGGTAAAGCTTTAGTAGTAGATAGAGAATGCTTTGCAAACTATATTACAGAAAAAATTTTATCTCATCCTTTAATAGAGGTTATAAGAGAAGAAGTAACCAATATTCCTCGTGATAAAATAACTATCATTGCAACAGGTCCTCTTACTTCAGAAACTTTGGCTAAGGAACTTGCAAAATTGATAGAAGTTTCTTATCTCCATTTTTATGATGCTATTTCTCCCATAGTCTATGCTGATTCCATAGACTGGAGTAAAGTATTTATTTCTGATCGTTATGGAAAAGGTGAGGGAGCTTATGTAAATTGTCCTATGAGTAAAGAAGAATATGAAAAATTTATAGAAGAACTTCTTAAAGCTGAAAAAGTTCCACTTCACCCCTTTGAAGAGCCAAGATATTTTGAAGGGTGCCTTCCTATAGAAGTAATGGCAGAAAGAGGTAAAGATACTCTTCGCTATGGTCCAATGAAACCAGTTGGTCTTATTGATCCACGCACAGGTAAAGAGCCTTATGCTGTAGTTCAGCTTCGTCCGGAAAATAAAGAAAAAACTCTTTATAATATAGTAGGCTTTCAGACAAAACTTAAATACAATGAGCAAAAAAGAGTTTTTAGAATGATTCCTGGATTAGAAAAGGCTGAATTTGCTCGTTTTGGTTCTATTCACAGGAATACTTTTGTAAATGCTCCTTTAGTTTTACAACCTACTTTACAATTAAAGAAAGCCCCCAAAATTTTTCTTGCAGGACAGATTACAGGAGTGGAAGGGTATGTAGAATCCACTGCTATGGGACTGCTTGCCGGGCTTAATGCAGAAAGATTGATAAAAGGTAAACCTTTGTTGATCCCACCTAAGGAAACAGCAATAGGAGCTTTAATAAATTACTTAATTACTGCTAATCCTAAAAACTTTCAACCTATGAATATAAATTGGGGGCTCCTTCCACCTTTGCATAAAAAGATAAGTAAAAAAGAAAAATATTTAAAACTGGCAGAAAGAGCCCTGAGTTGTTTAAAAAAGTGGATAGAGAAAGACCAGATCTTTACTGATTAAAAGGTCCTCCTATATAACTTTTTACCACAGGAATGTTAATATCTTTATCTACTTCTAACCACACTATTTCTCCTTCAATTTTTACAACTTTTCCTATAATTCCTCCTGAAGTAAAAACTTTTTGACCTGGTCTTAACTTAGAAAGAAATTCCTGATGTTCTTTCATTCTTTTTTGCTGGGGTCTTATTAAAAGGAAGTAAAAAATAAGAAAGATGATCAGGAGTGGAATTAAAGAAATAATAAAACCTATAAAACCACCCCCTTGAACACCTTGCCCCTGTCCAGAAGGAAGTGCCATAGCAAAAGCAGAATTGATAAAAAAATTAACCAAATCCATAAAAACCTCCTTAATTTTGTATTTTTAAATAATACTCTGCTATTTTTTCTCTTAAATCCTGCAAAGTTTCATTTTTTATTGCTTTTTTAATATTGTCCATTAGTTTAGCATAATAAAATAAATTGTGAAGTGTTAAAAGATGATAAACCAAAAGCTCTTTTGCATGAAAAAGGTGTCTTAAATAAGCTCTGGAAAAGTTTCTACATACATAACAAGTGCATTCGGGATCTATAGGATCTGAATCCGATTTAAAACAGGCATTTTTGATAGAAAGAGGACCTTTAGAAGTAAAAACCGTTCCTCTCCTGGCATTTCTCGTGGGTAATACACAATCAAACATATCAACTCCTCTTATTACTGCATCAATTATATCAAGAGGAGTGCCTACACCCATAAGATATCTTGGTTTATTTACCGGCATAAATTCTATACTCACTTCTATCATTTCATTCCTGAGTTCTAAAGGTTCTCCAACAGAAAGCCCCCCTATAGCATACCCCTCAAACTCCAAAGAAGTAATAAACTTAGCACTTGATTTTCTTAAATCTTCAAACATTCCCCCCTGAATTATTCCAAAAATAGCCTGTTTAGAATCAGGGTGCCTTTGTTTATATTCAAATGATTCCAGAGCCCATTTGTGAGTAAGCTCTGTTAGGATTTTAGTTTCTTCATAAGTGGCAGGGTAGGGAATACAGGTGTCTAATACCATTATAATGTCAGAACCAATTTTTTTCTGAATTTCTAAAGTTTTTACAGGTGTAAAAAAATGCTCAGAACCGTCTAAGTGGGATTTAAAAATAATACCGCTTTCGGTAATTTTTCTGAACTGAGAAAGACTATAAACCTGAAATCCCCCACTATCTGTAAGAATAAGCCTTTGCCAGTTCATAAACCTGTGAAGCCCACCCATTTCAGAAATAATATCAGCCCCAGGTCTGAGGTATAAATGATAAGTATTACAAAGAATAATGTTATAACCAAGAGCAGCAATAATTTCAGGAGACATTGCTTTAATAGTTGCCTGGGTGCCTACAGGCATAAAAACAGGGGTTTCCACCACCCCCCGGTGGGTAATAATATGCCCTATACGGGCTTTTGTAGTCTTACTTTGATAAATTATCTGAAATTTAAACATCAGGACTTTGCAATTTTAAAAGCTTTTTGACATGCTCTAATAAAATTAGGCTCCATTTTTTGTAAGATCTCTTCAGATACACAAAAAGAGAGTCTTATATGATTGGATAAACCAAATCCTCTTCCTGGGACAGCTAAAACAAGTTCTTCTTTTAGAATTTCACAGAACTTAACATCATCTATTGGAACCTCTGGAAAAATGAAAAATCCTCCTTTGGGTTTTACAAAGGAAAGCCCGGCTTTTTCAAGAATCTGGCACAAAATATTTCTTCTTTTTTGATAAGTCTCTACCTGGACTTTGGCAAAAGCACACTCAGCAACTATCCTTTGAGCAAGTGCTGGAGCATTTACAAATCCCAGAATACGATTACAAAGAATCAGTCCATTTAAAATTTCTTTCTTAAACTCTATATCAGGATGCACTGCAACAAAACCAATCCTTTCTCCGGCTAAGGAGAGTTCTTTAGAAAAGCTGTAAGCTACAATGCTGTTAGAATAAAATTTAAAAATAGAAGGAACTGTGTGATTATCAAAAACCAGGTTTTTATATGGTTCATCAGAGACTAAATAAATCGGTCTTCCAATTTCTTTACTTTTCTTCTCAAGAATTTCTGAGAGAGCCTTTATCTCACTTTCTGAATAAATCTGACCTGTGGGATTATTGGGAGAATTTATTAAAAAAATTTTTGTTTTTGAGGAAATAGAGCTTTCTATCTTTTCAAGATCTAAGCTAAAATCTTTTTTAGTAGGCACTGGTTTAGGAATTCCTTGATGATTTTCTGCATAAAAAAAGTATTCTACAAAATAGGGAGAGGGAAAAAGAACCTCTTCTCCTGGATTTAAAAGGGTTTTAAAAATAATATTTAAAGCTCCTGCTGCTCCACAGGTCATAACTATTTCTTCAGGACCGATTTGAATATCATACTCTTTACTAACTTTCTGAGCCATTATTTCTCTAACAAAAGAATACCCTGCATTGGGCATGTAACGATGGAAAGAAGGATCGTAATTTTCAACCAGATTTTTTAAGGTTTCTTTTACCTGTGGAGGAGTGGGAAGATCTGGATTTCCCAGGCTTAAATCAAAAACTTTATCCTCTCCATACTCTTTTTTTAATTTCATTCCTTCTTCAAACATTTTTCTTATCCAGGAGCTTTTTTCTAAATAGGTTTGAATTTGAGAAGATATACTCATTTTTTTACTCCTTTTGTAGAAGTTAATTTTTAAATTCTAAATTTGGTTTAAAACTTGTGGAATAACTACTTGATATTTTGTAAGTTTACATAAGGCTTCAAAAGCTTTCAGAAGTTCTGGATGGGAGATATAAAATCTGTATCCACGGGATGCAGAGTTTATAGAAGGAATAAGCACATCTCCTGTCATCCAATCAAATTGAACCACAAGATTTTCATTTATAAAAGCTTCTTGATAGGTAAATACCATATCAGTATCGGTTAATCTTTCTATAGTGTAAATGATGGAAAAAACAAAACCGTTTTTAATTTGGGGAGGATCAAAAGTAGCTGGCAACCAGGGGCTTGCTTTTATTCCATGAAGAAGCCAGAAAGGGATTTTGCCAGATTCTTTATTATTAATTTTACATTCTATATTATCCAGTTTTAAAACATACTCCTTTATGGTTCCTATTTCTGTAGAAAGGATATAGAGAAATATATTTTTGGGGACAAAAAGTTTTGTCGGTTTGAAATTTTCAGAAATTTCTTTGGCTTTAGCATAAAGCTTTACAAAATCAAAGATTCTTATAGGTAGCTCTGGAGAGGGGTCATCATGTTCTTCCTTGGGTTTAAAAATAAGAAGATTGAAGTCATGAGAAAGGTAAATAGAATCGTCTTTTGTTTTTTTACAGGATTTAAGATACTTAAGAGAGTTTATTTCTTCTCCTGAAAGATTAAGTTGTTGTTGAAAATTTTTGTTTTGATCCAATTTTTCTCCTCCCTTTGTGCGGGGTATATGAAAATCCCATTTTTTTAATTATACTCAAGTTTTCTTAAAATCAAACAGTTTTTCATTTTATAAATACTGTTAAAGTTTTTTAAAGATAAGCCGATATAAATATACAAAAAGATGAAGAAAAAAACAAAAGGAGGTGATTAAAGATGGCAGTAAGAATTAACTTTAACGAGGCAGCAGCCCAAACCCACACAGCGCTCATAAGAAATGAGCGCGCTATGAACAAAAGCTTGCTCAGGCTTTCTACAGGTTATAGAATCTTAAGTGCAGCTGACGACTCTGCTGGAATGTTTATTTCTGACATGTTAAATACAGTTGCAAGGGCATATGATCAGGGAAATAAGAACATTCAGACAGCGATGTCAGCGTTGCAGACAGCAGAATCTGCAGCAGGGCAGATTTATGAGAAGCTTCAGGAGATTTATGTAAGGGCAGAGAATGCTGCTAACGACATTAACGATGCTAATGCTCGTGCATCTTTGCAGCAAGAGATTAGAAACTTCGTGGATGCTATTCAGAAGATTGGAAGTGACACTGAGTATAATGGGATTAAGCTTCTTGATGGGTCATTTACTGACAAGTATATTCACTATGGACCAAGAATGAGTCAGACAGTGAGATTGAGTGTGGATAGTTTAAAGGCAAGGGATTTAGGTGCTTATATGATTGTGGGAACTGGAGGAACTGAATCCGGTGCCAATGCTATTACATCTCTTACTTCTCATACATTTGTTCAAAAAGCAAGTTCTATTAATGTAACTGTAGGAGGACGAGTAATTAATGCTGGATTTGAGATAAACGGTGCAAGTGGAACTTCGGTAGTGGATGTGGGAAGACTTGCTTATGAGATTAATCAAGGGCTTTACGATATTGATTTTGAAGCAAAAGCGGTGAATGTAAGTGTTGCTAATGAATATCATGCTATTGCAAATGTAAATGCTTCTGCTACTTTAACTTTTCAGGTGGGAAAAGTAGGTAGTGCCAGTACAGTAAAATTTAGTTTTACTGTAAATACTACTGTAACACTTGATGAGCTGGTGGAGAAGATTAACAGGGAGGCAGCAACTGCTGGAGCTCCTCTTGCAGCGAGAGCAGATAATGGAAGACTTGTGCTTGAAACTGAGCATGGTGAGACCATTGCTTTACAGGTAGATCTTGCTTCTGCTGCAACTGTTAATATGGATCAATTAATTCAAGGAGCAAGTTCTACAAATGGAAAGACTGTGTCGGCTATAAAGGTTGGAGATCTTTATATTGCGAGACCTGAAGATATGGGAAATGCTTCTACTGATATAAGTCTTACTTCTATTGTAAACTCTACTAACAGTCCGATTACTTTCTCTATTGGTTCTGCAACAGATGATGAATTTAAAGATCTTTATGCGATTGATGTAAGAAGCAATGAGGGAGCAGAAACTGCCCTTATGATTACAAAAGTTGCTCTTCAGAAGGTTGATACTGTGCGTGCTCAGATTGGAGCTACTATTAACAACCTCCAGTCCATCTTTGATGCTCAGAAGGTGGCTTATGACAATACCAAGCAGGCAGAGTCTGTAATCAGGAACACTGACTATGCAGCAGAGATGGCAGAGTTTACAACTTATCAGATCAGGATGCAGTCCACTATTGCAATGC